>CALXSW010000204.1 GCA_944391255.1 uncultured Clostridia bacterium
TACTAATTTTCGTTCTTGTTTACGCGTCGCTGAATCTGAATAAGCCGATATGGACTTTTTATCCTACAATATTGCGCGGCATGTTGCTTAATGTGATGTTGTTCTGTATTTTTTATGCTGTAAAAATGTGCCTGCATCCTGATACGATTGTGAAATTTGCGGTTGATATTGTTATTAGCGCGGTTATTGGTTATGCTGTGGGCGCATTCATTGTTCTCGATAAATCGGACAGGCAGAATATGTACCGTATGTTTATGAGGAGGTTGGATAAATAGTCATGAATATTTTACTTAACGGTTATTTTGATAAAAATTTTGGTGATGATGCTATGCAGGAGATCGTGGTAAAGCATTTGAGTAAACATAATTTGTATGTGAATTGTGATCGCCTCGAAATGCTTGCTCATCTGGAGAAATATGACAATGTACATATAGGATCATATCCTGATAGGATCGATATGTTTCTAAACGTGATAGGAACAGGCTTTTTGTATAAGACGCGCTATGCGAAAGTGACGAAATTTTTAGAGCTCATGGTAAAAAGAACAAACAAATATCCGAGAATGGCGCTCGTAGATTGCAGCTTTGAGCATTTCTCATCAAAGCTCGAAAAGTGGCTTGTAAAAAAAAGTGTGCAAAAATATGATTTTATAACGTGTCGTGATAAAATTTCGTACGGATTTTTAAAGACAAATGTGAAAAAATCTCAAATATTTAAATTTAACGATATTGTTTTTACGGGGGATTATATACGCAGCTCAGATAGAAATTGTTTGGGGATAGCTCCGGTGAATAGAGCGAAAAGCGAAACGAATTATCTGTATTATAAAGAATTGGCTCGCTTTGCAGATGAATATATAAGATCAAAAAATAAAGATGTAAAGCTGTTTGCGTTCGATTCGGGAAATGAAAACGATATTCTTGCCGTAATGAGCATCAAAAATCTGATGAAATATGCGGACAGAGCGAAAATTGTCGCATATAATTCAGATATCGATGATTTTGTTCGGGAATTTGCTGAATGTGAAGTAATAATAGGCTCAAGATTTCATTCTGTCGTTTTAGCTGTAATGAATGGGTTAAAAACAATAGCCGTCTTCGATAATAAAAAAATCGAAAGACTTTGTGATGATTTTAATATTACAGGGATCAAAAAGGAAGATCTTACGGCTGAAAAGTTAATGGATCGTGTGGATAATTATAAACATTATCGTATCGATGTATCAGATGCGAACGGACATATAAAAGCATTGGATGAATTTATGGAGAATTAGAGTATGAGTGTAAAAGTATCAATAATCGTGCCGGCTTATAACAGGGGCGATAAAATTTCGGGTTGTATTCAAAGTTTGATAGATCAGACGCTTAAAGAAATAGAGATCATTGTCGTAGATGACGGGAGTACGGATAATACAGCAGATGTGGTATCGGGATTTAAGGACAGCAGAATAAAGCTTATCCAAACCGAAAACCGCGGACAAGGTCTTGCGCGCAATACGGGAATGGATGCGGCAAGGGGAGATTATATAGGATTTGTGGATTCAGACGATGATGTGAGCTGTGACACATATAAAGCTATGTATGACGCCGCTATAAAGTATAAAGCCGACATGGTACAGTGTTGTACTGCGTTTATAAAAAATAACAAGGTCACGGTCAAACCCAATTTGGAAAATGAATTTGTGGAAATCACCGACTGTTATGAATATGTAAAAAAATTTTTGGATACAAGAAAACATACATACGGTGTATGTAATAAGATTTTCGATGCAAAATTTATGCGTGAAAATAATTTGCGTTTTCCGGATACAAAAAAGGTTTACTGTGAAGATCTTGCGTTTAACCTGTATACTCTTGAAAAGCTGAAAAGAGTATATTTTATGAAGGACTCGTTCTATAATTATAATATTTCAGATGACGGTCATTTTCTTGGTGAGCCTGAAAAAAAGCTTATACAGGTATGTGATTTATATGATCAGACAATAGATATGATAAAAAATGAAAAGGTCAAGAGAGCTATAAAATGTGATGCCGCAGACCGTATTCTGACATTTATAACAGTAGTTGTAGACACCGATACTGCAACAAAGGTACTGAGATCACCATCTCTTAAAAACTATGTATTGAATATGATGCTGTATGAGAAAACGGTACGCCATTCGTTATTTTCTATAATATTTTTGCTGTCACCCGTTCGGCTGAGAAAACGTCTTTTGAAAATAGTGTATTCAAGATTTATTTGAGATTACTTAAATGAATGTGCTGCGACAAACGCTTAGGAAAGATACTTATGATAAATTGATTTAAATAAAAAGTGTTCTTTGGGATCATTGCGCTGTATCCCGAAGAACACTTTTTTATATGAAAAAGAGTATCAGTTTATTATGATTTCTTTGATTGCCACACTATTGAGCGGCATATCGTTTTCATCAGTTTCCGCTGAAGCAAGCTCGTGTATAAGCTCGCCGCTGTCTAAAACGTATCCGAATACAGCGTATTGACCGTTCAGTGACGGGCAAGCTCCGTCGCATATAAAGAACTGTGATGACGCGCTGTCAGGATCGTTCGTGCGCGCCATAGACAGAGCGCCGGCGGTATGCGGAAGGAAATTGATGTAGCCGTTGGCAAGGAATTCGCCGCGTATCGTATCAGCCTCTTTAGTGATGATATCATCTCCTGATTTGAAAAATCCGCCGCCCTGTATCACAAAATCTTCTATAACGCGATGGAAAATAGTGTTGTTGTAAAAGCCTGATTTTGCGAGAGAGATAAAATTATTCACCGTTTGCTCCGCAAATTCAGGATATAAAACGAAATCCATAGTTTCTCCGGTTTCGAGCACTATGCAGCCTGTGACAGTATCAGCCGAGCCGAGAGCTAACGCTTTGTACTTATCTCGTTCCGAATACAGAGCCGACTCGTATGTTGTTATCGAATCTGTAAAAGCGGAATAATCATATGGCTCGCTTTGCTCAACGTTTATGCTCACGGTGCGCGTCGCATCGTCCCAGCCGACCTCCGCGTTCATCATCTCGGCAACAGCGCGGACAGGAAGCATCGTTCTGTCGTTTATTATTATAGGCGCGCTTTCAAGTGAATATGTGTTTTCTAAAACTACAGCATTGTCGTAAATGTCAAATGATGTGTCATATCCTATCCAGAATGTGTATAGATGAAAGTCACGGCATACGATGATACCCTGATCAGTTTCGTCCCATATAACATCACAGCCGAGATTTTCAGCTATCGCTCTCACCGGAACCATTGTGCGGCCGTTTATGATGACGGGAGCGGTGTCGGTTTCAATTTTCGTGCCGTTTACAAGTATTGATATGTCGTTATTTGTTTCAGCGAATACAGCGGCAGGTGACGACAACAGCGCAGCTGCTGATATTACTGAAAGTATTCTTTTGATCATTTTGTTTGTTTCTCCTTGTATAAATATTTTGAGGGCGTATTTCGCCGATCGATATCACACCGCGGTTTTATGATCCTTGAATTTCCTGTATTTCTCCCGCGTTGCCATTCCTCCGCGTATGTGACGTTCAGCCTTATTTGTGTCAAGGATCTGGCGGCAGCTTTTATACAGATCACGGTTCAGATATTTGAGCCGCTCGTGAACGTCCTTATGCACAGTCGATTTACTGACATTAAAGACGTGCGCCGCGCCCCTTACCGTCGCTTTGTTTTCGATAATATACCTCGCTACCTCCAGAACTCGCTCTTCAATATAATCTTTCATTATTTACCCCCATATCAGATTCAAAGACTAAGTCTTTCATTTCTGTACAATATATGAAAAACGGTAAATAAATATTACGATATACTTGACAAAGAGCGTTTAATATTATAAAATTAATATATTAATCTATGAGGTGACAACGATGAAAACAAATTGCGAATCATGCATGAACTATGCGTATGACGATGAGTATGACGAATACTACTGCATAATAGATATGGACGAGGACGAGTATTACTCGCTGATGTCGGGCAGTCACGCGATATGTCCGTATTATCGGCGCGGCGATGATTACACCATTGTCAGGAAGCAGATATGATCAGCTCATAGTATAAGTATACAACATATATAGTATTATTTCAAGAGCTATATAAAAATTTTAGGACTACAGATATGAAGGGAGATAATAAAATGAGCGCTAATTTAAGAAAGATGCTTGATGAAGTTATAAATGTAGGAAATCTTATGGACAAGAACGGTATAGGAGCAAGACAGCTTACGAAGGATATGACAACGGGAGTCATGCTCCTTGGAAACATGAGCAGCTTTATATTATATATGCTCGCGTCAACAAACAAGGTTACAGATGAGCAGGCGAAATTTTTTAAAACTTGCTTTAATATGGAGCTGACGCCAGACGACACAGTAGAGCTTATGAAGGATCTGAAGATGAATAAGGTTGATTATGTGCTTCCCGTTATCCCATCCATGATACTTTTCGTTTTAGCGGACAACAAGCTAAAGGGCAGGAAGGTAGAGGATGTGAACTTTTCAGATATGCTCTATGATGTAATGGTCGCGCTTGGAAACGGATTTTTGGAATGCGACGGTGCAACAGAAATGATGCGCAGCAGAATGGAGGACTATCTCGATAAGCTCAGAAAATATATAGACAGAACATTAAAATAAAAATCTGTTAAGTGAGAATTAAAATGTAATTAATATTTTTAGTGTGAAATGGCACAGAAAC
>CALXSW010000205.1 GCA_944391255.1 uncultured Clostridia bacterium
GCATGCTACACAGTAATTTTTATCTACAAACGCATAAAGTTTTGCCATATCGTCCACCTCCGATAGCTGTATTTTATATATTAGGTATAACATATATGGAGCGTAATGTCAATATTTTCTGTGTGAAATAAAAAATCTGGCGTAATATAACATGAAAAACATATATAAAAATATAATAAATATGTATAAAAAACGAAGAAAATTGTGTAGAATACTTGACAATTACACCCAAAGAATATATAATAAATACAATTGGGTTTAATTTGTTTTAAGCATGGAAAGGAATGAATATTAATGAAATATATGGGAGTTAATGAAATTCGAGAGAAGTTTCTTAGCTTTTTTGAATCAAAGGGCTGTTTGAGATTGGGCAGCTTTTCACTTGTACCGAAAAATGACGCGAGTCTTTTACTTATAAATTCAGGTATGGCGCCGATGAAGAAGTGGTTTACAGGAGCAGAGGAGCCGCCAAGACATAGAGTTACAACGTGTCAGAAGTGTATAAGAACAGGCGACATCGAAAACGTGGGTAAGACAGCTCGTCACGGCACGTTCTTTGAAATGCTTGGTAATTTCTCTTTTGGTGACTATTTCAAGAGAGAGGCTACATCATGGGCGTGGGAGTTCTTCACAAAGGTTATGGAGATACCGGTTGAAAAGCTTTGGGTATCTATATATGAAGATGATGATGAAGCGCGCGATATATGGATAAACGAAGTGGGCGTTGCCCCAGAGAGAATTGTTAAGCTGGGCAAGGAAGATAACTTCTGGGAACACGGCACAGGTCCTTGCGGCCCATGTTCTGAAATATATTATGACCGCGGTGAAAAGTACGGCTGCGGCTCTCCTACATGCGGTGTAGGCTGTGACTGTGACAGATTTATGGAAGTTTGGAATCTTGTATTCACTCAGTTTGATAAGGATGAGGAAGGCAATTATAACCGCCTTGCAAATCCTAATATCGATACGGGAATGGGCCTTGAAAGACTTGCGGTCGTTATGCAGGATGTAGATAACCTGTTTGAGGTCGATACGGTTCAGGATGTTATTAAGCATATATCAAGCATCGCGGGCGTTGATTATAAGACAGATGAGAAAAAGGATATATCATTAAGAGTTATAGCCGATCATATACGCTCTACTGTAATGATGGTTTCAGACGGCGTTATACCTTCAAATGAGGGCAGAGGATACGTTTTGAGAAGACTTTTAAGACGCGCGGCTCGTCATGGCAAGCTTCTTAATATAGACCGTCAGTTCCTCTATGAGGTAGCGGAAACGGTTATAGAATGTTCAAAGACGGCTTATCCGGAGCTTGAGGAAAAGAAGGATTATATAACAAAGATAATAAAGAAAGAGGAAGAACGATTTGATGCCACTATAGACAACGGTATCATTGTTCTTAATAAATATATCGAAGAGGCTAAGGCGGCAGGAAAGAACAATATATCAGGAGATGCCGCATTCAAGCTTCATGACACATACGGTTTCCCTCTTGATCTTACGATCGAGATGGCTGAGGAGCAGGGACTTGAAGTTGATGTTGACGGATTTAACGCGGCTATGACTGAACAGAAGCTTACAGCTAAAAATGCTCGTAAGGACGGTTCAAGCTGGGATGATGATACGGCGTATGACTTCAAGGATATAGCAAAGACAGAATTTGTCGGTTATACAGAGCTTGAGTCAGAAGCAGATGTCCTTGCAATGGCTATTGAGGGAGCAGGCAATGTGGATATGATAATGGACGGCCAGAAAGCGTATATAGTTACGGACAAGACTCCGTTCTATGCTGAAATGGGCGGACAGACAGGTGACATAGGTACAATATCTCAGAATGGCGCTGTTGTGGCAAAGGTATTGAACACGACAAAGACAGGAGAGGGCATATATGTTCATGAGATAGAGGCTGAAGCGGAGATCACAGGCGGCAAGGTGACAATGACAGTTGATAAGGAAAATAGAATGGCTGTCAGCAGAAACCATTCCGCAACTCATCTTTTGCACAAGGCGCTCAAGGAAATTCTCGGCACACATGTAGCACAGGCGGGATCGCTTGTTGATAAGGATCATCTCAGATTCGATTTTTCACATTTTGAAGCGATGACTACAGAGCAGATCAAAGAGGCGGAAGAAAAGGTAAATAACGCTATTCTTGAATGTCTGCCGATAGTTGTTAAGGAGCTGCCTATTGATGAGGCAAAGAAGCTCGGAGCGGAAGCTCAGTTTGGTGAAAAGTACGGCGATGTCGTAAGAGTTGTGTCGATGGGCGACTGGAGCATTGAATTCTGCGGTGGTACTCATCTTACAAATACAGCTCAGTGCGGTTTATTTAAGATAAAATCAGAAAGCGGCGTTGCGGCAGGCGTAAGAAGAATAGAAGCTGTAACTGGACGCGGAGTTCTTGATATGATCTCATCATATGAAAATGTTCTAAACAGCACAGCGTCGGCTCTTAAAACTAACAGGATAATGGAGCTTGACAAGAAGGCTGAAGCGGTAATGGCTGAAAATAAGGAGCTTTCGAAGAAGATAGAAGGTTTCAATGATAAGCTCGCAGCTATGCGCACTCAGAATATGATGGCAGGAATAAAGCACCTCGGCGAGGTAAATATTCTCACGGCTCAGGTAGATGGAATGAACGCTGACGAAATGAAGGCTTTAGGCGACAATGCTAAGTCTAATATGGAAAACGGCGTAGTAGTTCTTGCGTCAAACACAGATGGCAAGATAACATTTGTCGCAATGGCAATGAAGGAAGCCGTAGCAAAAGGCGTTCACTGCGGAAAGATCATAAAGGAAATAACTGAAATTTGCGGTGGCCGCGGCGGTGGTAAGCCTGATATGGCACAGGGCGGAGGCAAGGACGCATTGAAGATAGATGACGCTCTGTCAAAGGTCGATGAAATTGTACTTGGTCAATTGAAGTAAGAAAATCCCGCTTGCAGTGGGTTGAGGCATTTAAATAAATGCCTATAAATGACAATTATAGGCAATTGTGTGTTTCTGCGCGCAATTGCCTGTTTTTTTAAAAATTTTAAATGTAAGGAGGAAAAAAGATGTACAAAAAGCCATCTATACCGTTTAAAGGCACGAAAACACAGGAAAATGAACTGCGTGACTTTATACTTCAGGAAAAAGATGTGCCGGGCGCGCTTATGCCGGTACTTCAAAAGGCACAGGAGATCTATGGCTATCTGCCGATAGAAGTGCAAACGATCGTTGCTGATATGCTCGGTCTGTCGCTCAGTGAGGTCTATGGTGTCGTAACGTTCTATTCACAGTTTTCGCTTAATCCGAAGGGCGATCACAGAATAAGTATCTGCCTTGGAACCGCGTGCTATGTAAAGGGCGCGGATAAGATACTTGAAGCTTTGCAGGAAAAGCTCGGTATAAAGGTAGGTGAATGCACCCCTGACGGAGTATTCTCACTTGATTCATGCAGATGTGTCGGAGCGTGCGGACTCGCGCCTGTAATGATGGTTGACGATGATGTATACGGAAGAATGACTGTAGATCAGATCGACGGTATTTTGCAGAAATACATATCGAAAAATCATGAGTTTAGAAAAAGAAAGAAATAAGGAGGTAATGTAATGCTTAGTATTGACGAACTTAATAAAATTCGCGAAAGCAAAAAGAAGCTTGTTGAAATGCGTCATCACGGCGACGGCGCGCCGAAGGGCTGCGCTTATAAATACCAGGTACTTGTATGCGGCGGTACAGGCTGTACCTCCTCAGGAAGTAAGAAAGTAATAGAAACTCTCGAAGAGGAAATAAAGAAGAATGGTCTTGAGAAAGATGTTCATATAGTAAGAACAGGCTGTTTTGGTCTATGCTCTCTCGGACCTATAATGATAGTATATCCGGAAGGCTCATTCTATGCGAGAGTAACTACGGACGAGATACCTAAAATCGTTGAGCAGCATCTTAAGAACGGAAAAGTCGTAAAGGAAATGCTTTACGAGCAGACTGTAAAAGAGGATGGAACAGTCATATCACTTGATGAAACTGACTTTTATAGAAAACAGCTCAGAGTCGCGCTCAGAAACTGCGGCGTTATAGACCCTGAAGATATAGAAGAATACATAGCTACAGGCGGATATCAGGCGCTTGCAAAGGTACTGACATCGATGACGCCTGATGATGTAATAGATGTACTGTTAAAATCCGGACTTCGCGGAAGAGGCGGCGGCGGATTCCCTACAGGCCGCAAATGGGCATTTGCAAAGGCATCACAGGACGATCAGAAATATGTATGCTGTAACGCCGATGAAGGTGACCCTGGCGCGTTTATGGACCGTTCAATACTTGAGGGTGACCCGCATTCAATACTTGAGGCTATGGCTATAGCAGGATATACGATAGGCGCGGATAAAGGTTATATATACGTCCGTGCAGAATACCCTGTAGCGGTAGAAAGACTTAGAATAGCAATAGCTCAGGCTGAGGAATACGGACTTCTCGGTGACGGCATATTCGGAACGGATTTTTCATTCAGAGTGGAGCTGCGTCTTGGTGCCGGAGCGTTTGTCTGCGGTGAGGAAACAGCGCTTATGACATCTATAGAAGGTCACAGAGGCGAGCCGCGTCCGCGTCCGCCGTTCCCGGCCGTAAAGGGACTTTTTGGTAAGCCGACAATACTCAACAATGTTGAAACATATGCGAACATACCTCAGATAATAACAAAGGGAGCCGAATGGTTCGCAAGCATGGGTACGGAAACGTCAAAGGGAACAAAGGTATTCGCGCTTGGCGGAAAGATCACGAATGTAGGTCTTGTTGAAGTACCGATGGGAACAACGTTGAGAGAAATTATAGAGGAAATAGGCGGCGGCGTGCCTGACGGCAAGAAATTCAAGGCAGCTCAGACAGGCGGACCGTCGGGCGGATGTATACCGGCTTGTCATATCGATGTGCCTATAGACTATGAGCATCTTATGGCTTTAGGATCGATGATGGGTTCAGGCGGACTTATAGTTATGGACGAGGATACATGTATGGTCGATATAGCTAAGTTCTTCCTTGAATTCACTGTTGATGAATCATGCGGAAAATGTACACCGTGCCGAATCGGAACAAGACGTCTTTATCAGTTCATAGACAGGATAACAAAGGGCAAGGCGGAAATGGAAGATATCGCAAAGATAAAAGAGTTGTGCGCTCACATGAAATCGACATCTCTCTGCGCTCTTGGTCAGACAACGCCAAACCCTGTAATATCCACAATGCATTATTTTGAGGACGAATATATAGCTCATGTCAAGGATAAGACATGTCCGTCAGGAGTATGTAAGGATCTTCTTAAATATCAGATACTGCCTGATAAGTGTAAGGGTTGTACGCTGTGCGCGAGAAACTGTCCTGTTGACGCGATTTCAGGCGCTCCAAAGAAACCGCATGTTATCGATAGACATAAGTGTATAAAGTGCGGATTGTGTATGCGTAACTGTAAGTTTGATGCGATCGTGAAGAAATAAGGGGGGTGACTCATATGGTAAACTTGAAAATAAACGGCATGAAAGTCAGCGTACCTGAGGGTTATACCATTCTTCAGGCCGCTAAGGAAGTTAATGTTGAAATTCCTTCTCTCTGTTATCTCAAAGATGTGAACTGCATAGGCTCATGCCGCGTGTGCGTTGTTGAGGTAAAGGGAAGAAGAGGTCTTGTAGCATCATGCGTATACCCTGTAGAAGAGGGTATGGAGGTGTTTACAAATACTCCGGCTGTAAGAGAGTCAAGAAAGACTACAATAGAGCTTATTCTGTCAACACATCATAAGAAGTGTCTTTCGTGCGTTAGAGGAAACAACTGTGAATTGCAGAAGATAGCGTTTGACTATGGTGTTGACGAGGATAGATTCGTTCAGGAAGAGATACAGTATGAGATAGATGATCATTCGCCTTATATAATACGCGATAAGAACAAGTGTATACTTTGCCGCCGTTGTACAGCAGCGTGCAATAAAATACAAGGCATCGGCGCTATAGGCGAGATCGGCAGAGGATATAAGGTCCATATAGACTGCGCTTTCGAAAAGAGCCTTGGAGAGGCTCCTTGTGTCGGCTGCGGACAGTGTATAGTTGCGTGTCCTGTAGGCGCTCTTAATGAAAAGAGTAATATCGATGATGTATGGGACGCGATTGCTGATGAAAAGAAAAAGGTAATATTCTTTACAGCGACGTCTATAAGAGCGACTCTCGGAGAATGCTTTGAAAGACCTATAGGCACTAATGTGGAAGGTCAGATGGTTGCGGCTATACGTCGTCTCGGCGTTGACAGCGTGTTCAATATGGACGTCACAGCCGATCTCACGATAATGGAAGAAGCGACAGAGTTTATTGAGAGAATAAAGAACCGTGAAACGCTGCCGATGTTCACAAGCTGCTGTCCGGGCTGGGTAAAATTTGTAGAGCATTATTATCCTGAATTTATACCTAACATTTCGACATGTCAGTCACCACAGCAGATGTTCGGAGCTGTGCTTAAATCATATTATGCTCATAAGATGGGTATAAATCCGAAGGATATGTTTGTTGTGAGCGTTATTCCATGTACAGCGAAGAAGTTTGAATGTACGCGTTCAGAGGAAAATACATTTGATTTCAGAGATGTTGACGTTTCGCTTACAACGCGTGAGCTTGCAAAGATGATAAAGGGCGCGGGCATTAATTTCAATGATCTTCCGAATGAAAAATTCGATGATCCGTTTGGAATAGCGTCAGGCGCCGGAGCAATATTCGGAGCTACAGGCGGAGTTATGGAGGCGGCTCTCAGAACGGCTGCCGATATTATCGATGGACCGTCAAATAAAAAGCTTGAGTTCAAAGAGGTCAGAGGAACGCAGGGTATAAAGGAAGCTAATTATACCTTGGGCGGCAAGACGTTCAGAATAGCCGTTGTATCAGGTCTTGCAAATGCGAGAACAGTTCTTGACGGTTTGAAGTCGGGCGAAAGAGCATATGATTTTGTTGAGGTTATGGCATGTCCTGGCGGCTGTATAAACGGCGGAGGTCAGCCGATACAGGGCGACAGTGTGCGTAACTATGTAGATCTTAAGACTCTGCGCGCTAAGGCACTTTACACAGCTGACAAGAGAATGAAGCTCAGAAAATCTCATGAAAGTCCTGTAATAAAAATGCTTTATGACGAGTACTTTGACGCTCCGGGAAAACATCGTGCTCACAGACTTCTTCATACAACATACGTAAAGCGTGAAAAATTCTGATAAGCGCTTATGCCAGTTAGGCGCAATAAAACGAAACAGATACATAATTTGAAAGGAGCGATCGATAGATGGCAGATTGTATTTTTTGCAAGATAATAGCCGGTGAAATACCGTCAACAAAGGTTTTTGAGGATGAAACTATGCTCGCGTTCCGCGATATAGATCCTCAGGCGCCTGAGCATATCGTAATAGTTCCTAAGGCTCATATAGAGTCTACTAACGATATAAATGTTACAAACAGCGGATTTGTGGCGGCTATTTTTGAAAAAATACCTCAGATCGCGGCAAACTGCGGATTTGCCGAGGATGGATACAGAGTAGTTAATAACTGCGGCAAAAATGGCGGACAGACTGTACCGCATCTTCATTTCCATCTTATGGGCGGCGCGGCAGCCGGAAAAATGTATTGATCATATTATTAAAAATGAGGGGGCGTCTTGGAACGCCGCCTCATTTTAAGTTATTGGATAATTATAATGATCTTAGGATGAAGATGTACTTTGATATGATCAATAATAATTGCAGTAATTAAATAAATAGTATTTTATACGCGTAATAAGCAGAATGACAATTTCTGTTATTGAGATTTAATTTATTGAATGGAGGTTTTTTATGAAAAAAATAGGTTTATTCGCCGGATCTATAGGTATTGTGTGCGGCGCGATGCTATCTGTTTCAGCGCTTGCTGCGCCGGCTGATGTGGTTGTGAGTCTGCATATAGATGATCCGATCATGGAAGTAAACGGAATAGATATGGAGATCGATGAGGGCAGAGGAACAAGCCCTGTTGTGCTTAACGACAGAACTATGGTGCCTATAAGGGCGATCATAGAGGCTTTCGGAGGTACGGTAGGATGGGATCAGGATTCACAGTCTGTTATGCTGTCTATGAATGATGATAATATAATATTGGTCATAAACAGTGATACCGCGTATCTGAACGGAACAGAATACACGCTTGACTCGGCGCCTGTTGTTATAAACGATAGAACTATGCTCCCGATACGTTTTATTGCGGAGGGTTTTAATCTCGGCGTGGCTTGGGACGGTGACACTCAGACAGTTTCTGTGATAAGAAATCAGTTTGATGAGCAGGAATATGAATACGTCATGAGCGCTGTCGCTGATTATTCAGGAACTCCGTATACGGTGATAAACAACAATGAGCCTTTGTTTAAGGATTATGAGATAATATCAGGCTCGTTTGAGTATTATAGTGATCTTGATGAATTGGGACGCTGTGACGTCTGTATGGCGTCTATAGCGGCTGATATAATGCCTGTAGAGGAAAGAGGAGATATAAGTGATGTAAAGCCTACCGGATGGATAAACAAGCAGTATGATGTCGTTTCGGGCGGATATCTGTATAACAGGTGTCATCTTATCGGGTTCCAGCTTACAGGTGAAAACGCAAATGAAAGAAATCTGATAACGGGAACAAGATATATGAATGTTGAGGGAATGCTGCCGTTTGAAAACATGGTTAACGATTATGTGGACGCTACGGGAAATCATGTTATGTACCGTTCAACACCTGTATTTACTGGAGATAATCTTGTGGCTGACGGCGTGCTGCTTGAGGCGTATTCGGTTGAGGACAGCGGAGCGGGGATAACATTTTGCGTGTACTGCTACAATATACAGCCTGATATAAATATTGACTATTCAACAGGCGAAAGCTGGCAGGACAGCGCGGTGGCAATACCTGACGTAGGCAATGCGCCGAGTGATGAAAACGCGTCAAATGACAATGGAGCGGAAAGCTTTTCAAATGTTTACAGAACTCCAACTGGAAAGAGGTATCATCTTGATCCGGAGTGCGGCGGAAAAAACAGCTATGAGGTAACGCTTGAAGAAGCCGAAGCCGCAGGGCTTACGCCATGTCAGAAGTGCGCTCAGTAAATCGCATTAAAAAAGACTCTATACCCGAGAGAAGTATAGAGTCTTTTTGCTTTACGGAGTTATGTAAATTTTTGTTCCGACATTTATTGTGCTTGCAAGCCAGTCAATATCGACTTTTTTCATTCTTATGCAGCCATGTGAAACCTGTGCTCCGACTGTGCCGTCATACTCTGTTCCGTCATAGTTGAGAAGAACTGAATGGAGCGCGTATCCGCCGTAGAATACAAGACATGGACCTACATAGTATGATGAATAATACCAGGTGTCTTTATACTGGTATTCAAATTCACCTGTTATAGTTGGTGTCCCCGGCGCGCCTATGCCTACCGTGCATTCTCTTATCGGTTTCCACTGATATTGTTTACCCTCGTATACTCGTACCTTGTATTCGCTGAGAGATACCCATACGAGATTATTTGTGCGGCTTGATATGCCCTGTTGGTTTACAAACAGATCATTGAAATATTTGTTTACCATAGGTGAAGAATGCATATATATATCAAAATATGTGCCGTTGTCATAGACATCAAGCTGTGAGCCGAGCGCGTCAGCGAATGTTCTGAGAGGAACAAACACGGCGCCGTCTACAAATTGTGTCGGTACCGGCGCGGTCACATCGCCGTCAAATAGAGTTGTATATGTGCTGCCAACATTGAAGTACATATACTGATTGCCGAGAGATACGACCTGTGAATTATATGCCGGATCATAAAATGTTGAAAGACCTATGTAGTGCGATAGAAATTCAACAGGCACCATAGCAGAACCGTCTATTACTCTTGGTGATGGCTGAAGGTCAACATAGACACCGTCATAATAGAAATTTATCGCCTTGTGATAGCATGGTATGCCGTCAAGTATTATGCTGTTATTATTGACTGTTATACCGTCATCTATCTCATAAGAGTATGTAGAAAAGACGAATTGCTGGCCTGGATAATAAACTGTATCATAATACTGCACACTTGTGATACCGCTGCATACCTTAAGGATAAAAGACTCTCCGATGTGGTATTCAGGCACCTCAAAATCATATACGAGCTCTGTTGTTGTTCCGCCTATCCACAGCTCGTCATAGTCGAGAAACTCGCCAGCCATAGAATACAGCTCAAGTCTTGCAAATGAATCAAGTGTAAATGGCTGTTGGAGCATATTGATATTCACTATAACATGTGTGCTTGTAGCGCCATTTTCATTATAATTATAATCCGTAATATCATTGCTCTTTGTGTCGTCTATAAGCACTCCGTCAACTGAAACATCGACGCTGCTTGTAAGCGTGTCATCAGTATTTTCAGCAAAAACTGAAAATGAGCCGAATATAAGTGAAGCTGATAATACTGCTGTAATTATTTTTTTCATAAGATCACCCCTTAAGTTACCATGTGAGATAGTTATCTATCTTTTTTTATTGTATCATTTTTGTTGAGTGTTGTCAACTGAAAACAATTTTTGCATAAAAAAAATCCCCAAAGTAACCGTGGCAGAAAGTCATATTTCTACCTGCCTATGCAGGTGGGTCGCTTCCCAATTGCTTTACATGTCCACTGGCAGTCACCGAAGTGAAAGGAGGCATATGCGCCACGCTCGGAGTAAGCATCCCTTTTATGAAGTGTTGGTAAAAAAAAGACTTTTACACGAGAAACCTCAGGGTTATTAGCATATTTATTTTTCTCTTGTTTACGAACATATTATAGCACATATGCTCATAAAATACAAGAGGTATTATTTTACATTTTTATTACATAAATATTAAAAAAATGTAAAATAATGTTTGAACAAAGACAATTATTATTCGCCTTTTGCAGCTGCCTCATCACGTCTTACAAATTCATCAAACGCTCTCTGAAGAAGATCTTCATCTTCTACCATAACGAGTTCAGCTTCTTCACTGTTGATATCGCCGTCTACCATCATGATAAGAACTTCATCTGAAACGTCATCCGGGATTATCTCAGCCAATGCGAAAAACATCTTGCCTTCAAATTCATATACATCAAGTGTTTCGAATTCAACTTCAACACCATTTTCATCCTCAAGGATAATAACGTTATTTTCCATATTATAAATTACCTTTCCGACATATAATTATTCAGGTAACAGCGCGGCAGCTTCATATTTTTATGCCGGCTGCTCTTTCTACTATTATTGTAATATAAAATAGTGAAAATGTCAACAGTTTTTTTTCTTCATCATATAGCTTTCAAGGATAAGACAAGCCGCGACGGTATCTATAACAGCCTTTCGTTTCTGACCGCGCGTATTTGTCGAGTCAAGATAGCGCGATGCGCCAACCGTTGTAAGGCGCTCGTCAATAAGCTCGATCGGGCCTGAATAGATGGTTTTAAGACTTTCTATAAATTTATATGTTTCATTGACTCTAAAACCTTCCGTGCCGTCCATATTTTTCGGAAGCCCTACAACTATTTCCGCAGGCGAGTATTCATTGATCACGTTGCTTAGCTCAGATATAAGTTTTTTTGATCCTTTGTTTCGAATTGTGCATACGCCCTGCGCCGTTATGCCTAAGGGGTCGGTGACCGCCACGCCTACGCGCGCGTCTCCGTAGTCTATTCCGAGTATTCTCATGTTCTGTTAAGCTCCTTTTATATAATTCGTCAATATCGCTTTTGATAATTACTTCATCGTATATATAGTATACCATATGATCGGCGCAATATCAATCATATACTTAAAAATTATATTGACCTTTAATAAAAAATGATATATAATAACATTAGCTGTAATTCAGTAAAATAATAGTAGATCATATTCATTTTGCTGAATATATATCACATATATAATATTTTTATGCATCCGGAGGGATTGTAAATGAAAAAAATGCTATTTATATATAATCCTAAATCAGGTAAGGGAAAGATAAAAGCGTCATTACCTGATATTATAGATGTTTTTACAAAAGGGGGATATTACGTAACAGCATATCCGACGCAGGCTAAGGGCGATTGTGTTGAAAAGGTGTCGGAATGTGTCGGAGAATTTGATGTTGTTGTCGTTTCGGGCGGCGATGGAACGCTTAATGAATGCGTTAAGGGAATGATAATGGCTGAGCCTGAAAAAAGAGCTCCGATAGGCTATATACCGGCGGGAACGATGAACGATTTTGCCGCAAGCCACGGCATATCAAGAGATATGATAACGGCGGCAAAGAATATCGTAAACGGCAGGACAATAAAATACGATATAGGCGAGCTTAACGGTCAGACGTTTATTTATGTGGCAGCTTTCGGAGCGTTTACAGAGGTTTCTTATGACACTCCGCAGCTGCAGAAGAATTTGTTCGGCAGCGCGGCATATCTGGTGGAAGGGATCAAGAGTATACCTAAGATAGAGGGTGTAAACGTAAGAGTGAGTTCGGATGAAGGTATATATGCTGAGGAAAATGTGCTTATATGTCTTGTCATGAATTCAACGAGAGTAGGCGGATTTAAATTCGGTGACTATTATGATGTTGATGTTTCCGATGGACTTTTTGAGATAGTGATCATACCGAGGAGTAATAATATAGCAAATCTGTCGGCTGTAATAACAAATATAATGAACGGGAAAAGAAATTCTGACGGAGTGCATGTGATAAGCACTGCAAATGCGGATATAGAAATAGAAAAGCCTGTTAAGTGGACTCTTGACGGTGAATTTGGCGGTGAATTTGATAAGGTCGATATCAAAGTTATGCACAACGCGGTCGAATTTATAGTGGAAGATAAAGACAAAGTGTAAAATTTATTTGATTTAAGTAAATTTTTATTGCAAAACTATATATAATATGTTACAATGTGACTTGTATGACTTGAAATAAAAAAAGCGTATGGAGGAAAATATATGGAATCAGTAGTTACTTCTATGGTGGCATCACTGGAAACGGTTATGCCGAAAGAGCTTGTAGTGTTTATTATTTCTATGATCCCGCTGCTTGAGCTGAGAGGCGCTATTCTCGCTGCCGGTCTTATGAATATGGAGTTCTGGAAAACGGCAATACTTGTGATCATAGGCAATATGCTTCCTATACCGTTTATTCTTTTGTTTATAAAAGCGATATTTAACTGGATGAGGAAAATCAAGGGGTTAAGAGCCATACCGAAATTCTGTTCGGAAAAAGCGATGAAGCATGCCGATCAGATAGAAAAATATGGTGTGTTTGGCCTGTTTTTATTTGTGGCGATACCGTTGCCGGGAACAGGCGCATGGACGGGCGCGCTTCTTGCTGTGCTGTTTAGTCTGAAGCCGTCAAAGGCATTGCTTTTCATATTCTTCGGCGTCATATTGGCCGGAGCGATAATGTCAGTGCTTAGCTTTGGTATTTTAAAGAATTTGATATACTGATATAAATATTGATGAGATAAATATTGAAAGGAAGAAACAACATGATAATCACAACATCTCCGAAGGGAACGGAGGATCTGCTGCCTGGCGACAGCTATAAATGGCAGTATCTTGAAAAAAAATTCAAGGAAACAGCTGACCTTTATAATTTTAAGGAAATACGCGTTCCGACATTTGAGCATACAGAGCTTTTTGAGCGCGGTGTGGGTGACACCACAGACGTTGTTGAAAAGCAGATGTATACATTCAATGATAAGGGCGGAAGATCGGTGACATTAAGACCGGAGGGTACAGCGTCAGTTGTGCGCAGTTTCCTGCAAAACAGTCTATACGCGCTTCCTATGCCGATGAAAATGTTTTATAATATAGCATGTTTTAGATACGAGAACAAGCAGAAGGGAAGACTTCGTGAATTCCACCAGTTCGGCGTGGAGGCGTTCGGCGCTGCGAATGCGACTATGGATGCTGAGGTGCTTTCTCTCGCGCTCACATTTCTTGACAGCGTAGGTCTTAAAGATCTCTCTGTAAATATCAACAGCATAGGCTGCCCTACATGCAGAAAGGCATACAGCGAGGCGCTCAAAGCGTATTTAAAGCCTGAATATGACAGACTGTGCGATACATGCAAGGGCAGATACGAGAGAAATCCGCTGCGTATACTCGACTGCAAGTCAGATATATGTCATGATATAGTAAAGAACGCTCCGTCGCTTCTTGATTATATATGCGACGACTGCCGCGCTCATTTTGAGGAGTTTAAATCATGTCTTGACAGTATGGGAATAGATTATACAATAGATCCTGGTATAGTCCGCGGACTTGATTACTACACAAAAACCGTATTTGAAATAATAAGCGGTGAATTTACTGTGTGCGGCGGCGGAAGATATGACGGACTTGTAGAGGAGCTTGGCGGAAAGCCGACTCCGGCTATAGGCTTTGGTCTCGGAATAGAAAGACTTCTTCTAAGACTTGAGGAAACGGGAATTGAAATACCGGAACCGGAAAGCGTAAAGCTGTATATCGCACCGCTTGGCGAGAGCGCCGTAAAGGAAGCGCAGAGGATAGTATATGAGCTTCGCAAAAAAGGCGTTTCGGCAGATACTGATCATATAGGCAGAGCGCTGAGAGCGGGTATGAAATACGCTGACAAGATAGGCGCGCAGTATACAGTTGTACTGGGTGACAATGAAATTGAAAGCGGCGAGATAAATGTCAAGAATATGAAGACGGGTGTGCAAACGACTGTGCAGATTGAAGATCTTGCGGAATTCTTGAGGGGAGAGTGATAATAATGGATACAATGAAGGGTTTGAAACGTACAAATTACTGTGGTGAAACAGAGGGCATAGGCAAGGAAGTTGTAGTAGGAGGCTATGTCCAGAAAATAAGAGATATGGGAAACCTTATCTTTATAGATCTGAGAGACAGAACAGGCATAGTACAGCTGGCTTTTGATGATTCATCTGACAGAGATGTTTTTGAAAAGGCTAAGACGTGCAGAAGTGAATTTGTGCTTATGGCAAAAGGCACAGTAAGAGAAAGAGAGAGCAAGAACAAGGATATAAAGACCGGTGATATAGAAGTTTTTGTAGATGATCTCAGAATACTTGCAAAGGCTCAGACACCTCCGTTTGAAATAACAAATGATACGAATGTAAACGAGGAGCTCAGACTTAAGTACAGATATCTTGATTTAAGAAGAAATGTACTTCAGAATAATCTTATAATGAGAAGTAAGATCGCGAAATCAACGCGTGATTATTTCTATGAAAACGGATTCATAGAAATAGAAACACCTATGATGATGAAGTCAACTCCGGAGGGCGCGAGAGATTATATAGTTCCGTCAAGAGTTCACCATGGAAAGTTTTACGCTCTTCCGCAGTCGCCGCAGATATATAAGCAGCTGCTTATGATAGCCGGTTTTGACAGATATGTCCAGCTTGCGCGCTGCTTCCGCGACGAGGACCTCAGAGCGGACCGTCAGCCTGAATTTACTCAGATAGACCTTGAAATGTCTTTCGTAGATGTTGATGATATATTGGAAATGTGTGAGGGATATATAAATCATCTGTTTAAAGATGTTATGAATGTTGATATACCTACACCGCTTCCGAGATTGTCGTATAACGAGGCTATGGAGAGATACGGCTCAGATAAGCCTGATACTCGTTTTGGAATGGAGATACAGAACATTTCAGATGACGTTAAGGACAGCGAGTTTGTTGTGTTCAAGTCAGCTCTTGAAAATAACGGCTCAGTAAGAGCTATAGTTGTGCCTGACGCCGCGTCTGTTTACACAAGAAAGGAAATAGATAAGCTTGTTGAATACGCAAAGGGCATAGGCGCAAAGGGATTGGCATATGTCAGATGGACAGATGATATGCCTAACGCAAGTTTTAAGAAGTTCTTCACAGAAGACGAGATCATGTCACTTATGGACAAGCTCGGCGCAAAGAAGGGCGATGTTGTGCTTATTGTTGCTGACAAGGACAGAGTGACTCTGCCTGTTTTGGGCGCATTGCGTCTAAAAACAGCAAAGAGACTTGACATAATTCCGGAAGGCTGGAACTTCCTTTGGATAACAGATTTCCCGTTCTTTGAATACGATGAGGAAACAGACAGCTATGTCGCTATGCATCATCCGTTTACAATGCCTAAGGACGAGTGCATACAGTATCTTGATTCAGCGCCTGAAAAAGTCATAGCAAAGGCATACGACCTTGTTCTTAACGGTGTTGAGCTTTCAAGCGGTTCTATAAGAATAAATGACTACGAGCTTCAGCAGAAGATGTTTGAGGCGCTTGGACTTACAGATGAGGAGATCGAGGCGAAGTTCGGATTTCTCGTTGACGCGTATAAATACGGCGCTGCACCGCATGGCGGAATGGGTATCGGACTTGACAGACTTACAATGCTCATGACAGGTGTTGACAATTTAAGAGATGTCACAGCGTTCCCGAAAGTACAGAACGCGTCAGAGCTTATGTCGCAGGCACCGGGTACGGTAGACGCTGCGCAGCTTGAAGAACTGGCTATAGCGATAGTACCTGAAAATAAAGACTAAAAATATAAGCGGCACATTTTATCCTGTGCTGTGACGGGCAATAGCTCATTGCAGTACAGGTCGACCTGTACCGCTTATTTTAGATGATGTTTATAAAATGTTTCGGGTTTGTTTAATAAGACTCGGGGAGAGAAGTTAATATGATAGAGGTAAAGAATCTTGTTAAATATTACGGCGATAAGAAGGCTGTAAATAATATCACCTTTTCTGTCGGGGAGGGTGAGATACTTGGTTTTCTCGGCCCTAACGGCGCGGGAAAATCGACAACAATGAATATTCTGACCGGATATATTTCAATGACGGGCGGCGAGGTCAGAATATGCGGGATAGATATCCTTGATGATCCTATAGGCGCAAAGCGCAGCATAGGATATCTTCCGGAACAGCCGCCGCTTTATCCTGAAATGACAGTCAGGGAATATCTTTCGTTTGTATGCGAGCTCAAGGGCGTTTCTGATATAAAGACTGAGATCGATGATATTGCAAAGAAAACAGGTCTTAAAGATGTGATATCAAGGCGCGTCGGCAACCTGTCAAAGGGATACAAGCAGAGAACGGGTCTTGCCGCTGCTCTTGTTGGCGATCCTAAGGTGCTTATACTTGACGAGCCTACAGTCGGTCTTGATCCGAATCAGATAATAGAGATAAGAGAGCTGATAAAGGAGCTTGGAAAAGAGCATACCGTAATACTCAGCTCGCATATATTGCAGGAAATAAGCGCTGTGAGCGATAAGATACTTATAATCAATAAGGGCAGATCGGTGGCTTTCGACACTCCGGAAAACATATTGAGATCAGCCGGAGCGGAAAGCCTTGAAGATGCGTTTATAAAGCTTACTGTCAAGGAGGAACTCAGATGAAGGCTATATTTAAGCGTGAGCTTCGCTCATATTTTTCCTCTATGCTCGGTTACATATTCCTTACTATGTTTCTCGCGCTTACGGGGATATTATTCTGGTTAAATAATATAAGCTTTGGCGTGGCATCTGTAAAGAATTTCTTTAGTCTGTTAACGTCATGGGCTGTGTTCGTGCTGCCAATGCTTACGATGCGGCTTTTTGCCGAGGACAGAAAGCTCAAAACAGATCAGCTGCTTATAACGGCACCGGTGTCTGTGCGGTCAATAGTCCTCGGAAAGTTTTTTGCCGCCGGAACGATGGTAATAGGCGCTTTGGCTGTGACTTTTATCTATGTTATTGTGATCGCGTTTTACGGAGATGTGAACTGGGCTGAAACGATAAGCTGCTATATAGGGTTTGCGCTTCTGTGCGGAGTGGTGCTTTCGATAGGCTCTTTTATGTCGGCGCTTACAGAATCACAGATAGTTGCGGCTATATCAACATATGCGATATTGATATTCACTGTATTTTTAGGAAATATTGCGGCTGCGTTTAACGGCGTTATACAGAGTGTTCTCTTGTGGCTTTCACCTGTTGACAGGTATCTTGATTTTGCGATGGGGATACTTGATCCATCGGCGCTGGTGTATTATATAAGCCTTACGCTTCTCTTTTTGTTTTTCACTGTTAATGTGATAGAGCGCAGAAGGTTCAGCTGAGGAGGGGCGTGAATATGAATAAGAAATATAAAACCATATCATGGATATCTGTAGCGGCTGCCATTGTGATATTTATTCTTGTAAACGTATTTATGAGTGTGTTCACATCAAAGGTGCCGATAAAGGTAGATCTGACAACTAACAAGAGATATGAGCTTACAGATGTTACATATGATTATCTTAAATCATATACGGCGGACACAACGATATATATAGTAGCGTCCGAGAGCCGTCAGGACACGACATCAAGAGCGATACTTGACAGATATGAGGCTGCAAATTCGCATATCAAGATAGTTAATATAGACACGGCAGTAAATCCGTCATTCGGAATGGAGTATGTTTCGCAGGGTGAAACAATAAGTGAAAATTCTGTGGTGGTCGTGTCTGGCGACAAATCGAAAATAATATCAAACTCTGACTTTTACGCGTCATCGGAAGATGGGAGCATAGCAGGGCTGAATGTTGAGCAGGAAATAACAACGGCGCTGAAATACGTTTCATCTGAAGAGGAAACATATATATATTTTACAGCCGGTCATGGCGAGGCTGATTTTAAAGGCGCAAAAGAGTCGCTTGAAAATGAGAGCTATAAGACAGCCGACATTTCGCTTATGACTCAGGATATACCTGAGGAAGCTGATATGCTTATTATCGCAAGACCTACGAGCGATTTTTCAACTGCGGAGATAGCAAAGCTCGATACATATCTGCGTGCCGGTGGAAATGTTCAGGTGTATTTTAACGGAAGCGTTACTGGCTTGCAGAATCTTTACGCGTATATAGCATCTGCCGGAATACAGGTCAATGATGATGTGATAGTGGAATCAGCTACACATGCTGTTAATATATCATCATCAGCCGCTATATATATAGCTGATTATGTTGAAAATGATGTGTCGGAAAGCTTTATAGATGAAAAGCGCGTAGCGGGATATATACCTTACGCTAAGTCGCTTTCTAAGGTGAATACCTCGGGAGCGTATAGTGTGTCTGAATATCTTGCAAGCTCTTCAAGCTCATATACTTCAGCTGAATTTTCAAATCCTGTTATCGATACAGCCATAAACAAAGGCTCATCAAGCATAGCTTTGATGTCTGAAAACGCGGAAACAGGCGGACAGCTTTTTGTCAGCGGTTCTATACTGCTTATGACAGATGATGTCACAACGATAAATAATTTTGGATATGTAAATGCAGAGTATTTCACTATACTTACAAACAGTATGCTTGAAAGGGAAGAGAGCTTTGTTATCCCTGTAAAAGAGCTGGGAGCGGCTAAGCTGACAATGAATACTATCGTAAAATATACGCTGTTCATTGTGTTTGTATGTATAATACCGATACTGCTTCTTGCTGCGGGAATTGCGGTATTTTTCAGAAGGAGAAATATGTGATGAAAAAGCATTTAAAGAGTTTATTTATATGTCTTGGCGTGATCGTGATACTGGCTGCGGGGATCTTGTTTATGATGAATTATGATCCTGATAAGCCGGCAGAGCCGGAGCCGAATGATGATAATATACAGACTGTATATTCTAATGAGGACGCCGATAAGATAGTGATAAAGTCGTCTGATGACACGCTGACGCTTGAAAAGAATGGCGATACGTGGAATGTAGACGGCATAAATAGCGATGATATAGACACAATGCAGCTCGATGTGCTTGTGTCAGACGCTCTCAAATACGAAACAAGCACCGTTGTGACTGACACGGAAAGCGCTGATTACGGATTTGAAACTCCATCGCTCGTTATAGAGATAACATCTGACGGCAGCACCGACACGGTGACCGTAGGAAATAAAAGCGCTGTTGAAAACTCGTATTTTGCCACTGTGAACGGGATCGTTTTTACAATGCATGAAACGCAGTATAGAAATCTTGTAACGGGACGTGATGATCTCACGAGCTTCAGAAGATTGGAGATAATGCCTGATGACATATCAGAAATAGTTATAGAGCGGCAAGATGAGAAGATACGTCTGTATATACCAAAAATCGAGAGAATGGAAGGCACGGTATGGCATATGTCGGAACCGTATGACGTAATGGCGAGTGATGATTTTATAGATTCATCAATACTTGAACAGATAGGCTCGATCTCGCTTTACGACATTGCCGACGACTTCGGAACAGAGCGTGCAAAACTCAAGGTAACAGAGGGTGATACGGTATATGAGTTCAGAATAAGCGAACCGGTTGACGGAAGGGTAAATGTTGAATTTAACGGCAAGGTATATGATGAGCCGGCGTCGTTGTTCGAATTTATAGACGCGCCTATATACAGCTATATGAGCAAGCTTGTATCATATCAGCATATACTTGATATAGACGAGGTAAAGCTTGAATATGACGGCATTACGCATACTATAAGGCGTACAGACTCTGAGGGTAACAGCTTTGAGGCTGACGGAGCGGAGGCTGACACCGATCTTACAAAAAAGATATATCAGGCTATAATCGGTATGATCGCTACCTCTATGTATAACGGAGAGGAACAGGGTGAAACTCTTATGAAGATAACGTATTCAGGCTCTGTAAACGAAGTTATAGAATTCAAAGCGATAAATGAATACAGCGCGGCAGTGATCAAAAACGGCATATCGCTGTTCACTGTGGGTATAGCGGATATAGATCATATAAAAAATTCAGTAAATGAATATTTTGAAATAATAAATGAGGAGTAAAGAAAAATGATTGATAAGACAACAGAGATAACTACGAGCAAGCTTTGGGAAAAAATGCCGTATTCAATGGGGAATGATGATTTTGTTCCTACTATAAGCGCATACAGAGCAGATTCTAAGGGCGCGGTAATAGTATTCCCGGGAGGCGGATACGTGATGAAAGCTGAGCATGAGGGAGCTGTCATAGGCGAGTGGTTCCAGAAGAATGGAATAACAGCGTTTGTGGTTGATTACAGAGTCGCGCCGTACAAGCACCCGGCTGAGATATCAGACGCGATGAGAGCTATAAAGTTTGTAAGATTTTATGCTGAAAAATACGGCATAGACCGTGACAAGATAGCTGTTATGGGATTTAGTGCCGGAGCGCATCTTGCGGGTTCACTGTCTGTTCATTACGACAAGGAAATGTATGATGAAACGGACAGAATAGACCGCGAGAACTGCCGCCCGAGCGCGTCTATACTCTGCTATCCTGTAATTGATATGGGCGCTCACCGCCACGATGGTTCAAGACAGAATCTTCTTGGAGAGCTGCCAAAGCAGAGCATGACAGATTTTATGTCACTGTACAAGCATGTTAACGAGAACACACCTGAGGCGTTTATATGGCACACCTCTACAGATCAGGCTGTGCCTGTGATGAATTCGCTTTTATATGCACAGGCGCTGAGCGCTCAAAATATAGCGTACGAGATGCATATTTATCCGATGGGCCATCATGGACTTGGGCTTGCTCCGGAATGTCCGTATGTGGCAAAATGGGCAGATAATCTTCTCGACTGGCTCAAAAATAAGGGTTGGAAATAAAAAATATAAACATGCAAAAAGGCACATTCGTCTTGCACCGAATGTGCCTTATGTTTTACCGTGTCATTCTCCGCCCCGTAACAAACGGAAGAACAACATTTTTATGGCAAAAACATACGCATATAAATATCCGTATAACTCATTATACAATATTTTGACTCATTTTGCAAGTGTTTTGACAAAAAAAGAACAGAGTCAAAGACTCTGCTCGTATTTTTATGTTTGATTTATCAGTTCTTTGGAACTGTTTCCCAGTCCTTAAGGAATCTTTCGATACCTGAATCTGTGAGCGGATGATGGAGCATCTGCTCAAGAACCTTATATGGAACAGTGGCAATATGTGAACCTGCCATAGCTGCATGGGTAACATGGATCGGATGTCTTGTTGATGCGGCGATTATCTCTGTATCTATGCCGTGAGCATCAAAGATAGTAACGATCTCTTCAATAAGGTTCATGCCGTCCATACCGATATCGTCAAGTCTGCCGAGGAATGGGCTTACATATGTAGCGCCTGCTCTTGCTGCAAGCAAAGCCTGTGCTGATGAGAAAATAAGAGTAACATTTGTCTTTATGCCCATTTCTGTGAGCTTCTTGCAGGCCTTAAGACCTTCTGCGCACATTGGGATCTTTATAACAATGTTAGGATGGATCTTTGAAAGCGGAATAGCCTGTTCAACCATTGTAGGCGCGTCCATTGCTGTTACTTCGGCGCTTATAGGTCCGTCAACTATTTCTGTGATCTCCTTTACCACTTCTTCAAAAACTCTGCCTTCCTTAGCTATGAGCGACGGGTTTGTTGTAACACCGCAGATGATGCCCATATCGTTGGCTTTTCTTATCTCGTCAACATTGGCTGTGTCGATAAATAATTTCATTGGATTGTCCTCCTTATACAATAATTACTAATTTAATTATATATTTTTCAAACAGAAAAGTCAATACCTCTATTGATTTATTTTGCAAATTGTTGTATAATACATATAAAGATTGTAAATTTCATAGAAAAACCATCGGACAAATATTATGGTAATATTTGACCGTGCATTTATTTTTAACTTTTTTGTCTGTTAAAAATAAAAAGAAAATCATTACAGGAGGATATACGAATGAAATTTTCATATAAACCGCAGGGCGTATGCTCTGCGCAGATGAATTTTGAGATAGAGGACGGCGTTCTCAAGGATATCGAGATAATAAGGGGCTGCTCGGGCAACACGCAGGGAATATCATCGTTATGCAAGGGCATGAAGGTGAATGATATAATAGACAGACTTGAGGGCATAGACTGCAACGGACGCGGAACATCATGTCCGGATCAGCTCGCAAAGGCGCTCAAGGCAGCACTTGAACAGATGTAAAGTAATAACCGTCTCACTTTCCGCATATACATATACAAATATGTATATAGGAGGAATACAATGTGAGGCGGCTTGTTTTTCTTTTGATACTTGCGGCAGGCGCGGCTATGTTTTCAATATCATGCGCGAGACAGAAGGGTGTTCCAAAGAGCGGAGCGAGGCTCTATTATGTTGACGCGAATATAAATATGCTTCTTCCGTTTGAGGAGGATGTAATAGACGCGTCAAAGGAATACCGCGCCAAGGCGGTGCTGGACATGCTGATCGAAGGACATGATAACAATGATAAGATACGCAGGCTTATACCGCGAGAAAAAGGATGTATTACATGCAGTGTGAACGACACTACGGCGTATGTGGATATTGATTCTAAAATACGCGAAAGTATGCCGGACAGCCGTGACATGGAGAGGCTGTTCATATATCAGATAGTTGACACGCTGACATCGATAAAAGGAATAAACTATGTGCGTTTTACCGTGGACGGGGAAGTACATAAGGATTTTATGGGATATTATGATATGCGTGAAACGTATTCATACTCATATCCCGAATGATTTTGAAGTCAGATATATTAAAGGCGGATATATTATGGAAAAATTACTTGAGATAATAAAAGAAACAAGGAACATTGCGCTTAACAGGGCTGACGCGGGGAATATAAAGGTGAAAGGTCCGGCGGATTTTGTAACTATGACTGATATGGGAATACAGGAATTTTTAAAACCGCGTCTTGCCTGGCTGTATCCTGATATACAGTTTATGAGCGAGGAGAAGGATAATTCAGAGATCGATATGAGCGGCAAGGTGTGGATACTTGATCCTATTGACGGAACAACAAATCTGATACATGATTACAGGATGAGCGCCGTGTCATTGGGACTGGCGCAGGGCGGAGATGTTGTCCTCGGTATTGTGTACAACCCATTTACCGATGAGATGTTTTATGCTGAAAAAGGGTGCGGCGCGTATTTGAACGGCAGACGGATCCATGTTTCGGAAGCAGAATGCCTTGGTGATTCGCTTATAAGCGTAGGCACATCGCCGTATCATAAGGAGCTGGCTGATGATAATTTTGAGCTTATAAAACGCTTTTTCAAAGCGAGCGAGGATATACGCCGCTGCGGCAGCGCGGCGCTTGATCTGTGCTATGCGGCGTGCGGCAGGATAGACGGATATTTTGAAATGAATCTTAAGCCATGGGATTATGCCGCCGGAACAGCGATCCTGCGCGAGGCCGGAGGAAAGGTAACATGCCCTGACGGAACCGCGCCGGTTTTTTCGTGTCCGTCAGATATCGTGGCGTCAAACGGTATGATACACGGCGATATGCTTGATTTAATAAATAAAACCTTGACATTAAAGTAAAAGCGTGATAGAATAGTAGCGATTTGAAACTTATTGCAGGAGGAAAAGGATACATGTCGGAAAATGTATTTGACGTACTTAAGGAACGCGGTCTGATAGCTCAGACAACGCATGAGGAAGAAATAAGAGAATTGCTCGGTAAGGAGAAAGTCACTTTTTATATAGGCTTTGACCCTACAGCTGATTCGCTGCATGTAGGTCATTTTTTGCAGATGGTAGTTATGAGACATATGCAGATGCATGGTCACAGACCGATCGCGCTCGTTGGCGGCGGAACAGGTCATATAGGTGATCCGTCAGGCAGAACAGATATGCGTCAGATGATGACTACAGAGGTTATAAACCATAACTGCGAGTGCTTTAAAAAACAGCTTTCATCAGTTGTGGATTTCTCAGACGGCAAGGCGCTTATGGTAAATAACGCAGATTGGCTTTTGAAACTGAATTATGTTGATTTTATAAGAGATATAGGCTCATGCTTCTCTGTAAATAAGATGCTGACAGCTGAATGCTTCAAGCAAAGACTTGAAAAGGGCCTCTCATTCCTTGAATTTAACTATATGCTTATGCAGTCATACGATTTTCTTATGCTTAACCGTATGTACGATTGTAAGATAGAGCTTGGCGGTGACGACCAGTGGAGCAATATACTCGGAGGCCTTGAGCTTTGCCGCAAGAAGGACGGCAAGCAGGTATACGGTATGACGTTCACGCTTCTTACAAACAGTGAGGGAAAAAAGATGGGTAAGACTCAGTCGGGCGCTGTATGGCTTGATCCGGCAAAGACATCACCGTATGACTTCTATCAGTACTGGGTGAATGTTCAGGACGCTGACGTTATAAAGTGTCTGAAGCTTCTCACATTCGTGCCGATGGATGAAATAAGAGAAATGGAAAAGTGGGAAGGCGCAGAGCTTAACAAGGCGAAGCGTATTCTTGCGTATGAGGTAACAAAGCTCGTTCATGGAGAGGAAGAGGCTGAAAAGGCAAAGGCTACTGCGGAAGCTGTATTTGCCGGAAGCGGTGTTTCGGAGAATATGCCTACAACTGTGATAAGCGATGTGGTAGGTATGGGTGTTCTCGATATGCTTGTAAAGACAGGCCTGTTCAAATCGAAGGGCGAGGCGAGAAGAACTGTTCAGCAGAACGGATTGTCTATAAATGATTCAAAATATACCGATATTAACGGAACTGTAACGGCTGACATGCTCACAGAAAACGGAATAGTTATAAAGAAGGGTAAGAAGGTATACCATAGAGTCGTAACAGAATAATTGGATTTATATGATCGGGGCTGCGGAAAACTCGTTGAGTTTTGCGTCAGCCTCGTTTTTTTGAAAGGGAAAGAAAAGATGAATGTGTTTGATTTCGATAATACGATATATGACGGAGAAAGCTCGTTAGATTTTTTTGTGTTCTGCGTTAAGCGGAAACCGTCGCTCGCAAGACATCTCCCCGGAGTGATAGCCATGGCTGCGAAATACAAGAGCGGGATCGTGCCGGAAGAGGAGGTCATGGAGTTTTGCACTAAGATGCTTTTGTGTCTTATTCCGCACAAGAGCGAGCTTCAGAAAATGACAGATATGTTCTGGAAAAAGAACAGGAAAAAGCTTAAACCGGAGATCATGAATATTATTCATGACGGTGATGTTATAATAAGCGCCTCACCGTCATTTATGTTTGACGATATACGAGGCGAGATGGGAAATGTCAGGATAATATCGACGGAAATAGAGCTTGAGAGCGGAAAAATAAAAGAGCTTTGCTATGGCGCGAATAAAGCGGAGATATTCAGCAGGGTATATCCGGAAGTCAGTCCCGATAATTTTTATACAGATAATATCAATGATATGCCGATGATACGGCTGTCTAAGCGCGCGTGGTTAGTGAAGGGCACTCGTTTGACTGAAATATAAAAACAGTAAAAAAGCATATGATCCTTTTTTGGTTGTAATAGACAAAAAAAATATATAACGGCAATTTCTTTAGGTGAAAAATCTCGTTGACAGACAAATTCAATTATGGTATAATTTATTCTATTAATTATAACTTTTTTTAAAATGCATGAATATTATTCATGCCTGTGGTTCAGAGTGGAGGAAAAAAACGATGGCAAAGGTTGCAATAATGGGTTACGGAACGGTCGGAAGCGGCGTTTACGACATTATCAAGATGAACAGCGCAAAGCTTTCAGAGAGCGCCGGCGAGGCGTTGGAGCTTAAGTACATTCTTGATATCCGTGACTTTGACGATCATCCTGAAAAGCATCTGTTCACGAAAGATGTAAATGACATCATAAATGATGATGAGATCTCAGTTGTTGCCGAGGTTATGGGCGGGCTTCATCCGGCATATGAGTTCACAAAGCAGCTTCTCATGTCGGGAAAGAGCGTTGTAACATCAAATAAGGAACTTGTTGCGACATACGGCTCAGAGCTTCTTGCGATAGCTGAAGAAAAGAATGTTAACTATATGTTTGAGGCAAGCGTAGGCGGAGGTATACCTGTAATAAGACCGCTCAACAGATGTCTTGGCGCAAACAATGTAAAGAGAATAGCCGGAATATTAAACGGTACTACAAACTATATACTTTATCAGATGATAAAGAACAAGAAGTCATTTGAAACAGCATTGGCTGACGCTCAGGCAAACGGATATGCTGAAAGAAATCCGGCCGCGGACGTGGAGGGACACGACGCGTGCAGAAAGATCGCGATCCTTTCTTCACTGGCTTCAGGCAAGGAGCTTGATTATAACAAGATATCAACAGAGGGTATAACAAACATTTCGCTTGAAGATGTAAATTATGCTGATTCGCTTGACAGCGTTATAAAGCTCATAGGCTATGCGGAATTTTTGGATAATGGAAAGATATATGCTCATGTAGCGCCTATGATGCTGCAGAAGAGCAATATGCTCGCCGGTATAAATGATGTGTTTAACGGCGTGCTTATAACTGGTGACTGTGTAGGCGATGTAATGTTCTATGGTCCGGGAGCCGGAAAGCTGCCGACAGCTTCAGCTGTTGTTGCTGATATGATCGACTCAGCTATACACAGATCAAGACGCGCTATAATCGGTTGGAAGAAGACGGACGAGGATATAGCGGCGTCAACTGATGACAAAAAATTCAGATATTTTGTCAGAACAACGAGCGGCGGAGTATCGGATATTTTCGGAAACGTAACCGCTGTAGAAAGCCTTGTTGAGGGTGAAAACGCATTTATCACAGAAGCTCTCACGGCTTCGGAGATGGCTCAAAAATCTCAGAAGCTTGGAAACATTATTTCATCTATCAGGGTATTTGATTGATGATAGGTGTTAAGGTTCCTGCCACAAGCGCCAATATGGGAGCCGGCTTTGACACGCTTGGCATAGCGCTCAACCTCTATTCAAGGCTGGAGATTGAGGAACGTGAAAGCGGACTTGAGATCATAACGGTAAACGGAACCAATGTCGCGTCTGATAAGACAAATCTTGTATATCGCGCAATGGAAAAGGTTTTCAATGAGGCGGGATACACGCCAAAGGGACTGTATATAAAGCAGGATAGCGATATACCAATGACGAGAGGGTTAGGCTCGTCAAGCGCCTGCATAATAGGCGGAATGCTCGGAGCGAATGTGATATGTGATCATGCTCTCCCGTACAGCAAAATTATGGATATGGCTGCCATGATGGAAGGTCATCCTGACAACGTAGGTCCGGCTCTTTACGGAGGTTTCTGTATTTCCGTAAAAGACGGCGAGCATACGTATGTAAAGAGTATAAAGCTGCCGAACGATCTTTCTTTCGCGGTCATGATCCCTGATTTCTTCGTTGCGACAAAGAAATCAAGAGGTGTTCTTCCGGAAATGATAGAGATAAAGACGGCTGCGCACAATATAGCGCGCGCGTCGTTATTTCAGGCGGCGCTTACGACTGGGGATTACGATCTGCTAAAATGCGGAGTCGATGACAGAATGCATCAGCCGTATCGTAAAAATTATATAGACGGCTTTGATGAGATATTTGAAAAGACATATGAGCTTGGCGCTAAGGCGACATATCTTAGCGGTTCGGGGCCGACTATCGTTTCGATCCTTGAAGGGAACGGAAACAAATTCAAAAATGAGATGAGCGAATTTTTTGAGAATAATTCACATAAGTGGAAATGCGGTATTCTCGAATGCGATAATGTCGGTTCAGTTGTGAAACTCGGCTGATATATAGAATATTATTATAGTATATTTAAGGAAAGGAAATAGATATAATGGGACTTATAGTTCAGAAGTACGGCGGTACATCGGTTAAGGATGCTGAAAGAGTAATGAACGTTGCAAGACGCATTACAGATGCTTATAAGGCTGGCAACAATGTAGTTGTGGCAGTATCGGCGCAAGGTGACACTACAGATGATTTGATCGAAAAGGCAAAGGAAATAAACCCTAACGCGTCAAAGCGTGAGATGGATATGCTTCTTGCTACAGGCGAGCAGATCTCAATAGCACTTCTTGCAATGGCGATAGAAAAGATCGGCTGTCCGGTAATTTCTCTCACAGGCTGGCAGGCAGGCGTAAAGACTGACACAAAGTACTCAGCAGCAAGAATAAAGAATATCGACACAGAACGTATCCATAAGGAGCTTGACAGCAGAAGAATCGTTATAGTAGCAGGCTTCCAGGGGATCAACAAGTATGACGATATCACAACTCTCGGAAGAGGCGGTTCTGATACTTCAGCCGTAGCGCTCGCAGCAGCTCTTCACGCTGATGTCTGCGAAATATACACAGACGTTGACGGTGTTTATACAACAGACCCGAGAATATGTAAGGAAGCTTATAAGCTGGACGATATTTCATATGATGAAATGCTTGAGCTCGCTTCACTCGGAGCAAACGTGCTTCATAACAGAAGCGTTGAAATGGCAAAGAAATACAATGTCAAGCTGTCGGTTCGTTCAAGCTTGAACAATAATGAAGGAACATATGTTAAGGAGGTTTCACAAGTGGAAAAGATGCTCGTTAGAGGTGTTACAAGAGATAATGACTGTGCAAGAATAGCTCTTTGCGGTGTTGAGGATACACCGGGTAAGGCATTCCAGGTATTTGAAATGCTTGCTAAGGCAGGTATCTGCGTTGACCTTATTATACAGTCTATAGGTGACGGAAAGTCAAAGGATATCAGCTTCACAGTTACAGAGGGCGAGCTTGACGCTGCTCTTAAGATCCTTGAGGAAAACGCGTCAATGATCAATGCAAGAGAGATCAAGTCAACAAAGGACGTTTCAAAGGTATCTATCGTAGGTGCTGGTATGGTAAACAATACAGGTGTTGCGGCTAAGATGTTTGAGGCTCTTTATGACGCTCAGATCAATATAAAGATGATCGCTACATCAGAGATCAAGATATCAGTTCTCGTTGCGAGAAACCAGGCTGAGGCAGCTGTAAACGCTATCCACAGCAAATTCCTGAGCAAATAATCAGATGTTTTGAAACAGGGCGGACAGGAGGAGTCAAAGCGAATCCCGTTTCGCCCGTTTTTGGATATACGGAGAAAAAAATGGAAGATATAATTTTCGGACGAGGCCCTGTATCTGAGGCGATAAATGCCGGCCATCCTATCGATAAGCTTATGATAAAAAGCGGAGCATATGCGCATTCGCTCATTCCTATCATAGACAAGGCGAAGAGCAGGGGCATAATAATACAGCAGGTGGATAATCAGAAGCTTGACCGTCTTTCGGAGGGCGGAAACCACCAGGGCGTAGTAGCGCTTGTGAGCGCGTATGAATACGTGTCGGTATCGGATATTTTAAAAAAAGCGGAGGAGAAAGGACAGCCTCCTTTTGTTATAATATGCGACAAGATAACTGATCCTCATAATCTCGGCGCAATAATAAGAACGGCGAACTGTGTCGGAGCGCATGGCGTTATAATACCGAAACGAAACGCGGCAGGTGTAAACTCGGTTGTTATGAAAACGTCGGCCGGCGCGCTTGAATATACTCCTGTTGCAAAGGTGACAAATATCGCGTCAACGATAGATGAGCTTAAAAAGTCGGGGTTGTGGATCACGGCGGCTGATATGGATGGTCAGCCTATGTATGATATAGACTTTAACGGCGCGGTCGGACTTGTTATCGGCAGCGAGGGAAACGGCATAAGCCGGCTTGTCAGGGAAAAATGCGACTTTGTTGCGTCGATCCCTATGAACGGAGAAATAAATTCATTGAACGCCTCTGTAGCAGCGTCGGTGCTTATGTATGAGGTGCTAAGACAGAGGATGAAATAACAGAAAGGAATATTATCATGAAAGCTATAGTAACAGTAGTTGGTGAGGATAAAAAAGGCATAATCGCAAAAGTCAGCAATGTGCTTTATGAAAATGATGTAAATATAGTTGATATTTCGCAGACTATCATGCAGAATATGTTTACAATGATCATGATGGTTGAATTTAAGAGCGCTAACGTTTCAGTACAGCAGATAACTGAAAAGCTCAATGTTATCGCAGAGGAAATGGGACTTTCTATACATGTTCAGCGTGAAGAGATCTTCACATCTATGCACAGAATATGAGGAGGGATTATAAATGATCAATCCTTTTGAGATAATTGAAACTATTGAAATGATCGACAAGGAAAACCTTGATATCAGAACGATAACAATGGGTATAAGCCTTAAGTCATGCGCCGGTCCTGATATAGAAACAAAGTGTAAAAAGGTATATGACAAGATAACGTCATACGCTAAGGATCTGGTTAAGACAGGCGAGGATATAGAGCAGCAGTTTGGTATTCCGATAATAAACAAGAGAATATCTGTAACGCCTATCGCGACTTTGGCTGACGCTCTTGACGAGCCTACAGTCGATAAATGCGTAAAGCTTGCAAAAACACTCGATGAAGCGGCAAAAGCTGTAGGAGTAAATTTCATCGGTGGTTTTTCAGCTCTTGTTCATAAGGGATATACAAACGGCGAAAGAGTGCTTATAGAATCAATACCTCGTGCTTTGGCTGAAACAGATATCGTATGCTCAAGCGTCAGCGTAGGCTCTACTAAGGCGGGCATAAATATGGACGCTGTAAAGCAGATGGGTGAGATAGTAAAACAGGCGGCAGAGCTTACAAGCGACACTCAGGGTTTTGCGTGCGCAAAGCTCGTTGTGTTCTGCAATCCTGTTGAGGATAATCCGTTTATGGCAGGCGCGTTCCTCGGTGACGGCGAGGGAGAGTGCGTTATAAATGTCGGCGTGTCCGGCCCGGGCGTTGTAAAATGCGCGCTTGAAAAGGTAAAAGGTCAGGATTTTGGAGTAGTTGCCGAAACGATAAAGAAGACGGCGTTTAAGATAACGAGAATGGGACAGCTCGTGGCGCAGAAAGCATCTGCAAGACTTGGCGTGCCTTTCGGTATAGTCGATCTGTCTTTGGCTCCAACTCCGGCAGTGGGTGACTCGGTAGCTTATATACTTGAGGAGATGGGTCTTGAAAAGTGCGGAACGCACGGCACAACAGCGGCATTGGCGCTTTTGAATGACGCGGTAAAGAAAGGCGGAGTAATGGCTTCAAGCTATGTAGGCGGCTTGTCGGGCGCTTTTATCCCTGTTTCGGAGGATGCGGGGATGATAGAGGCTGCAAAGTGCGGCGCGCTTAGCCTTGAAAAGCTTGAGGCGATGACATGTGTATGCTCGGTTGGACTTGATATGATAGTTATACCGGGAGATACGAGCGCGGCTACCATATCGGCTATAATAGCTGATGAGGCGGCTATCGGAATGATAAATACGAAAACTACAGCTGTAAGAATAATCCCGGCTCCGGGAGCAGTAGAGGGCGACGTTGTTGAATTCGGCGGATTGCTTGGAACAGGTCCTGTAATGCCTGTAAGCAAATACGGAAGTGATGAATTTATAGCGAGAGGCGGAAGAATACCGGCTCCTATAAACAGTCTGAAGAACTGATAATTCTCGATGTCTGCCAGCGTGTAGACAGGTTTGTCTACACGCTGAGGGCGCGCAAAAATGCGCGCCCTCTTTTTTTGTACAAAATTACTATATGAAATTGTTATATAAGATTTACAAAATAAATAGTACTGATTATACAATTCAAACAAAGAAACAGCGTAAAAATAAGGTTTTAGTGAATTATTGAACAAAAAAGTCTGTTTTTTTATGTATTATGTGCATAAAACCCCCTTGAAAAAATCATCAAAATGTACTATAATATTAAGTAACATATTATGCAATTTAACATATCAGCAGATGTTGGGTTGTAAATAGTAAAATTAGGGAGGTTTACTCATGGCGAAAAACGCTCAGGTGGTTGTGGAACCAACTGCCAAGAAAAAAAACAAATGGGTACAGATCAGACGTGACAAGTGGATGTATCTTCTTCTTTTGCCTGGTTTTCTGTATTTCGTAATCTTTAAAATAGTTCCTTTATGGGGTATTTTTATTGCAATGAAGAACTATTATGCGGGTGTTCCGTTCTTTAAGGCAGAATGGGTTGGTCTTGCAAACTTTATCAAGTTCTTCAGTTCAAACCAGTTCCTGCAGCTGTTAAAAAACACGCTTATCATTTCGGGAATGAATATTATATTCTTCTTCCCGCTGCCGATCATACTGGCGCTTTTGCTGAATGAAGTTCGTGTTCAGTGGTATAAGAAAGCATTGCAGACATTGGTATATGTACCACACTTCGTATCAATGGTTGTCATCGCATCTATCACATTCATGCTTTTGAAGGAAGCATCATCGGAAACAACAACAGGCGGCGCTATCTATGAGATCACAAAGCAGCTCACCGGTACAGGCGAGCAATGGCTAAGCGGTAAGATAGCTATTTACTGGGTACTCTTGTTCCAGAATATCTGGAAGGAAACAGGTTGGGGTACTATCATATTCCTCGCTGCTCTTGCCGGCGTTGATGTTGAACAGTACGAGGCAGCTATTGTGGACGGTGCATCAAGATTGCAGCAGCTCGTATATATCACAGTTCCTGCTATCATGTCTACAGTTGTTACAATGTTCATCCTTAGAATGGGAAGCGTTCTTGACACAGGATTTGAGCAGATCATCCTTATGCAGAACAGCTTGAACAAGTCATCAACAGAAACATTCGATACATATGTATATAACATCGGTAGAGTTGCCGGTAACTACGGTTATTCGACCGCGGTTGGTTTGTTTAAATCTGTAGTAAGTTTATGCTGTATACAGGCTGCGAACAGACTTGCTAAGCATGCCGGTCAGGCAGGATTATTCTAATTAAGGAGGGAACATTATAATGATTAGCATAAAGAGAAAAACTCTCGGTGATATTGTAATGGATCTGGTAGTATACGTCCTCCTTACAATACTTGCCGTTTTGATGGTTATTCCGTTTATTTACGTTATAGCCGCTTCATTTGCGACAGAATCAGAAATTCTGTCAAGACCTATCTTCCTCATTCCGGAAGATCCTACGTTGGATGCGTATAAGCGAATATTCAATATGGCAGATATGGGTGAAACAGTTCTGCGTTCATTGGGTATTTCAGTATGTGTAACATTTATTGGTACATTGATCAATTTGTTCTTCACAACTACAATGGCATACGGTCTTTCACGTTCAACACTTATCGGTAAGAAGGCACTCCTTAACATGGTACTTTTCACCATGGTATTTGGCGGCGGTATGATCCCTACATTCTTGGTTGTTAAAGGTCTTGGAATGTACGACTCATATGCGGCTCTTATTCTTCCGGGCGCTATAAGTGCTTATAACATGCTTATCGTTCGTAACTTCTTTATGGAGCTTCCGGCAGGACTTGAAGAAGCGGCATCTATAGACGGATGTACAGATATCGGTATATTCGTAAAGATAGCTCTTCCGCTTTCACTGCCATGTCTTGCGACATTTGGTTTGTTCTATGCGGTTGGTCACTGGAACAACTACTTTGGCGCATTGCTGTATCTCGCAGATACAAAGAAGTATCCATTCCAGCTCGTATTGAGAAACATGGTAATGCAGACAAGTGAAACAAACGATACAGGTGAAGACCTTCCATCAGAAACATTGAAGATGGCGGTTATCGTTATCGGTACTGTTCCAATCCTTATCGTATATCCGTTCCTTCAGAAGCACTTCGCAGCCGGCGTAATGGTTGGTGCTATCAAGGGTTAATTTGTTCAGGAGGATAAGTAAAAATGACTAATTGGAAAAAGAAAGCAATACTTGTTCTGACTATGGGTATGGCTGCCACAGCTTTAGCAGGCTGCGGAACAGAGTCAAAACCTATAGGCAGAGATACGACAGAGCCGACTATTCAGGTAATGACAATGGCTCAGAAGGCATCACCAGCCGACCAGACATCTCCTGTTCTTCAGGAAGCGCAGAAGGTGCTCGGTGAAAAAATGTCTGAAAAATATGGAAAGCAGTATGACAAGATAAACCTTGACATACAGTGGGTCGCATCAACAGCATATGATGAAAAGGTAACTGCAGCCATGGGTGCTAACGAGTATCCTCATGTAATGCTTGTTTCAACAAGAAACTCGTCAGTTATTCAGAACTCAAAGGCTGGCACATTCTGGGATATATCAGACGTATTTGACAAGACTGATCCTAAGTATGTGACTGAGGAAAACCCGGAGGGTTATGTATATCCGCATCTGCATAATGCAAACCCGACTATCAACAGAAATATTTCTGTTGATGGTAAGATCTATGGCTTGTACAGAGCGAGAACTATAGGACGTCAGGGTGTTACTATTCGTAAGGACTGGCTTGACAATTTAGGACTCAGCCAGCCAACGACTATAGATGAGTTTGAAAACGTTCTTCGCGCATTCACAGAGGATGATCCTGACGGCAACGGTCAGAAGGATACATACGGCATGATAGTAACTACATATCTTGACGGACCTTTGAACAACCTTGCGATCTGGGAAGGCTCACCTAATGAATGGGGTTACGACGAGGAAACAGGCGAATGGAAGCCTTGGTTCATGTCAGAAGGCTATTTTGAAGCTATGTGCGACATGAGAGACTGGTATGCTGCCGGTTATATCAATACAAACATGGCTACATTGGATTCAAACAGCTGGGATAACGACTTCCTTAACGGTGTAGGCGGCGTGCAGGTCGACGTTGCTGACCGTGCAAGACGTAACGCTACAAACATTCTTAAGAACTTCCCTGATGCTGAAGTAGACGTATTCGGATATGTAAAGAAGGATGAGAACGCGGAACCGGCTGTATGGCCTACAACAGGTTATAACGGATACTATGTATTCCCTGTTCAGACAACACCTGATACTGAGGATCTCGACTTTATCCTGTCAGTTCTTGATGCATGTAATGCTACTGAGCTCACAGATATGTTTAACAATGGTCTTGAAGGCAGACATTATACAATAGATGACGAGGGATACATTGTAAAGAAGGTAGAGGGCGATCCTGATGAAAACGGTGTACCGCTTGATGAGGCTACATTGAATTCACTCACAAACGAATATGCTGACCTTAACCAGTTCTCAATGGGTCTTGACTCAACTCAGGGTTCAGACGCTCGTTTTGCTAACAAGACAGCAGAAAAGGTTGAAGAAGTATATGAGGATAATGAAAACTGGGCTATAAGTAATCCTATGGCTCCTTACACATCAGATACATATTCGATTTCAGGTACACAGCTTGACGCTATCATAGCTGAGGCTAAGACGAACTTTATCGTTGGTAAGATCGATGAAGAAGGTTGGAAAGAAGCTATTGAGCAGTGGGTAAAGATGGACGGCGACCTTGTATGTAAGGATTATAAAGACGCGTATGAGGCAGACGAGTCAAACCATGATGAAAACGGAAATATTATAATTCCTG
>CALXSW010000206.1 GCA_944391255.1 uncultured Clostridia bacterium
GCGTCTGAGGAGGAAACTGAAAATACAGAGGAATCGTAATAATTTATATAGGTGATATATGAGAAGCAAGCCGAATGGCTTGTTTTTTTTAGTATTATTAAGATAGTTTAGTGTTTATATTTATCACTATTGTTTTTATAAAATAATTGACAAATGCTGCGAAACACTATAAAATATATACTGTGTTAATTATGCTGAATATGACAAAGATATTGTCATATAATGAGATTTGAGGGTTAATTAGTGAATGTTACAGTGAATATTATTATTTGTGATGATGAGCTGAATTTTTTGGAATATTTATATAGCCGTGTTGAACAAATAATGTTAAATCATGGCTATTCATGCAAAATTGTGGAGTTTTCAGATAGCTATGAGTTTATTCAATATTGCAAAAAAAATATTGTTGATGTAATTTTAGTAGATATTGATATGCCGAAAAAAGATGGGTTTGCAGCTGTCAGGGAATTGCAGAAACAGAAGCCGGATATAGCAGTAATATTTGTAAGCGCTCATGAAGAGCTTGCCTATCAGTCATTTAAATACAATCCATTTCAGTTCGTAAGCAAAGCTGATATAGACAGATTGGAAGATGTTTTAGTATATCTTATGAGAAAAGTTCAGCGGCGTAGAGAACATAAGGATATTATACATATAAAACTTGTTGAGAATATAATAGATATTAATGTGAATGAAGTCATGTATCTGCGAAGTGATAAGAATTATATAACAGCATATGACGAAAAAGAGCAGGAGCTGTTAAGATTCAGAGGCGTGTTAAAAAATATGTATACTGAATTATCAAATTATGGTTTTATATATACACATAAACGTTACATTATAAATTGCAGATTTATACAAAAATTTGAAAATAGAAAAGTGATATTGACCAATGACAAGGAAATAACGGGAACACGAAATACGGAAATAATCACCGAAGCAAAAAAATTATATGGAAAGTTTATGAGGGAAGAACGATGGTAAATTCGTTTGAGATTTCAGTAAATATAATTGAGGAATTACTTATAACTACATTTCTTATGTTGTATTTGGGAAACAAATATAATGATTTTAGAAAGTATGTAGGATTTTTTTTAAATGCAGCTATTGCAACGATAACGATAACTTTTTTTAATTCATTATATATTAATGAAGGTTTTTTAGGATTTATATTTATAGTTATATATACAGCATATGCATTGATATTTTTAAAAGGAGATAAATATACTAAGCTATTTATATCAGGCTTTATAAATTGCCTTGTATATTTTATAGCGGCATTTTCTCAGATAATTATAAACATCATTTTAAAAACGAGCATACAGGATCTATATATTATGTCAAATAAACGAGTTATTCTAATATTGCTATCAAAAATTCTATTTGTGGCAGCGTGCATAATATTATTGAAACTGCGAGTCAGTTATATAGGCAGGCAAAAAAATATAGCGTTACTTATTATAATGCCTATAGTAACAGAAATATCTATAATAGGTATTATGCAGGTTTTTTTAGAAAACAGTGAGTTAAATTTTAAGCTGCTGTTGGCATCAGCAAGTGTTATGACATCTACTTTTATTACATATTATGTGTTTATAAAAAGCGCGGCTGATACGGAAAAGGAAATACAAGAAAACGCTTTAAAGCAGAAAGAAGAATATGATAAAAAATACGCCAACGAAATTGGCGAATTGTATTCCAAAATGGCGGGGATACGTCATGATCTGCTCCTTCATTTTACCACATTGAATGCGTTGCTTGAAACAGGCAACGAAAAAGCGAAAGAATATATAAGCTCTGTCACGCATGAGCAGATACAACAAGTTAAGCACTTCATAAAAACGGACAATGCTTACTTTGATGCTATAGCAAATGCAAAATTAGCTGTATGCGAAAATTTGGGGATAAAAGTAAGAACACGAATTATGAATAATTCCTTAGAAAGGCTGAATCATTCCGAAATAGCTTCATTATTTGGTAATTTATTTGATAACGCGATTGAAGCGTCAAAGGATTCGCGATGCAAAAGAATAGATCTTGATGTACAGCTGCAAAGAAATCATTTATCTATATTGATTAGAAACAGTATTGACAGATCAGTTTTACATAATAATAAATACCTGATGACTACTAAAAATGATAAGGAATATCATGGCTTAGGCACAAAAAATATTCAGAGAATAGTTGATAAAAAGAAAGGCATTATTAATTATTTCGAGGAGGACGGATATTTTGTGTGCGATATCTTAATATAAAAATTGAAAAAATGCAAAACTTCCCTAAAAGTGTGCAAAACTTCCCTAACAAAATTTGCTGTTAAGGATTTTTCTTGTTATAATTAATATTAAGAAAAGAGAAAACAAAGTGGTTTTAACATTTTTGACTCAAATTCCGGTCTTTTTTATGCCGTCATATACCTACCCTATGCGCGGTATAATTGAGATAAATTACAAACAATGCTTAACATTATCCTGTATGATACAGCCGGAAATGTATATGCATGATGTGATAATTCACCATATCAGGCAATGAGCTTATCATCAAGGAATTATCCTTAAACATCAGATATTGAGTGAAACCATCTGCCGGCAAAAAGATACGCGTATCCGTATATGCGTTTTCGGCTGTTA
>CALXSW010000207.1 GCA_944391255.1 uncultured Clostridia bacterium
GACGAGATCAAGGTTACTCTTATCGCAACCGGTCTTGACGGTTCATTGAAGAGAAATGCTGATGCGGGTGTTAAGGTAAAGCAGCCTCAGACATATAGTCAGGCTCCTGAAAGACAGTCGTATTCATCACAGTCATCATCTTCAAGCTCATACGATGACGACGCTATTTTCAGACGTCGTTTAAGACCTGGAATGAGCGAGATCGATGTGCCTGGTTTCTTTAAAAACAACAGATAATAAAATGAGCTGCGTATGAATATATCTGTGCTGACCGCTTTTGTTATGAGATTTCTGCGATTGTCATGGATAAAGCCTGACGGCGTTCACTGGTTTATCCGGTGCGCGTCGTCTAGCTCAATGCGCGGCTTTTATTTTGCTAAACTTTTGTTTTATTAAATAAATATGTTTTGACGTTTATATCCTCAATTCATATTTATTTTTTTGAGAGCGTGCAGATTTATGATGCGCGCTTTATTACGCGCACTCGTAGCTCAGCTGGATAGAGCGCAGGACTCCGACTCCTGAGGCCATGGGTTCGAATCCCACCGAGTGTACCACTACATATAAACTCTTAGGTATGTTATTTATTCTAAGAGTTTTTGTGTATTTATTATACATAGCATAGAAAAATATAAATAAGAACAATACATATCCTTTTCTGCAAAATAAGAGTATATTTATATGAATAGATCAGATGTTATAAAAAAGTATAGAAAAAGGCTAATTAAATCATATATATTCATTGCATTTGCTATAATGCTCCTTGAGATAATAGTCTATTTTCTAATGAAAAGTCAAGCGCTTAAAAGCTTGTTTTTTGATAATTATTTTTTGGCATACTTGATACTGCCTACATCGGTGAATGCGCTGTCAATAGTCGTGATGATATTGATAGAGAGATCTGATAGATTTAAAGAACGTCAAAAAAACGCGTCAACTGTATATGGTCTGTATTTCATGGCGCTGAATGTCTCATGCGTACATAGTTATTTTTGGGCTGTGTCTTGTTGTCTTACACTGCCGATGCTCGTATCTTGTATATACGGTGACAGACGTCTTATGAGGTCGAGTGTGATAACAGCCTTTTTTTCACTTTTTGTGAGCGCTATCGTTTCTAATTTTGAGCATGGGGACGTGTCGTTTGTCGCTCTCAACAGCAGTGTGACGTTCATAATGATAGTTGTCGCATATATGCTTGGCTCTGTAATGATAGATTATTCAGAGGAAAATATAAAAGAGATAGAGAACAGGATCGTAAAAGAACATGTGTTTAAGGAACGGCTTAAGCGTGATCAGATGACAGGTCTTCTCAATCAGAATACTTTTTATGAGGATCTTGAAAAAGAGGTAGAGTATGCGGAACAAAATGATGTGGTGTTTGCGCTTGCAATAATAGATATAGATAATTTTAAGCATGTAAATGACACATACGGTCATGAATACGGCGATATCGTTCTTAAGAAGCTTTCGCGTATAATGACAGGCTGCTGCGATGTTGATGCGTCTATATACCGCTACGGCGGCGAGGAGTTTGCGATAATATTTAAGAATAAGACAAAGATGCAGGCAAAAGCTACTATGGATCAGGTTTTGAGAAAATTCAGGGAAGCGAAATACAGATTTACGAATGAAATGATAACGCTGAGCTGCGGAATATGTGATTATAACGGCGGTTCAGCAAAATATATGTTTAGAAAAAGCGACGCGGCGCTTTATGAGGCAAAGCAGACTGGTAAAAACAGAATAGTAGTTGATAGAGAAAGTTGATAAAAAACCGGATATGCGCTGTAACAGCGCATATCCGGTTTTTTGGCTAATCAATAAATATTGGTTTGAATAATTTAGGGACGTCAAAAATGCCGCCCCCTATATTTTATTATATTTATAAGTCCCAACATTTGAAAAAGAACCGTTTTTTTTAGTTATTTTCCTTATGCATATCAGCGTGGAATGACGCGCAGTCAAACTCATGCTCAAGCTCGCTGAGACCGAGATCAATACCTGTCTTTTTCTGGTAGTCCTGCAATGCCGCGTGGATAGCCTGCTCTGCCAATACTGAGCAGTGTACCTTTGCCGGCGGGAGTCCGTCAAGAGCCTCCATAACAGCCTTATTTGTGAGCTTTACTGCCTCTTCTACAGACTTTCCCTTAACAAGCTCTGTAGCCATTGAGCTTGTCGCTATAGCGGCGCCGCAGCCGAATGTCTTGAAGCTGACGTCCTCTATTATTCCGTTTTCTATTCTCATGTATATTTTCATTATATCACCGCAAGTAGCGTTTCCCACTTCGCCGATAGCGTTTGCATTTTCGAGCTTGCCCACGTTTCTCGGGTTTTCAAAATGATCCATTACTTTTTCACTGTACATTTTATTTATCCTCCTTTAGCTTAGCTGTAAACGATTCAAGTTTTCCGTCCTCAAATGCCTCATACATTGGCGACATCATTCTTAGACCAGTTATTATTTTTGGCAGTTCATCAAGAACGTATTTTATCTCTTCCTCTGTAGTGTCCGATCCGACGCTGAATCTGATAGATCCGTGCGCTATTTCGTGCGGCACGCCTATCGCGAGCAGAACGTGTGACGGATCGAGCGAGCCAGACGCGCAAGCGCTTCCGCTTGATGCCGCGATACCTTTCATGTTAAGGCGCATAAGAATGCTTTCGCCCTCTATAAACTCATATGAGAAATTGACGTTGTTGCATAGTCTGTTTTCACCCTCAGGGCCGTTGAGCTTTATATAATCAACTCTTTCTCTTATTCCGTCTATGAGCATATCGCGCATTTTTGTCATATGCGCCATGTTTTTATCAAGATTTGAAACAGCCATATCAAGAGCCTTTGCAAGTCCGGCTATACCGGCGAGGTTTTCTGTAGCCGCTCTCTTGCCGCGTTCCTGACCGCCGCCGTGAATAAGATTTTCGATCCTTATACCATTTTTTACATATAGAACACCGACGCCCTTAGGACCGTGGAATTTATGTGCCGAAAGTGAGAGCATATCAACGCCGAGCTCCTGCACATTTATAGGTATATGACCGATCGCCTGAACAGCGTCTGTATGGAACGGTATCTTGTGCGCTTTTGCGACTTTGGCTATTTCCTTTATAGGCATTATAGTACCTATTTCGTTATTAGCTGTCATGATCGAGATAAGGATAGTGTTATCCTTTATCGCGTTTTCAACAGCCTCCGGAGTTACGAATCCATACTTGTCCACGTCGAGGTATGTTACCTCAAATCCCTGTTTTTCAAGGAATTCACACGCGCCAAGTATAGCGTGATGCTCTATTTTTGTTGTTATTATGTGATTACCCTTGCGCTTGTTCGCATATGCTATGCCCTTTACAGCCCAGTTGTCCGCCTCGCAGCCTGATGCTGTGAAATAGATCTCATTCGGGTTAGCTGCGCCGAGATTGTCAGCGACGCTCTTTCTGAGCGCGGCGAGCGCTTCTTCAGCTCTCTGTCCTGTTTCATAGAACACAGACGAGGCATTGCCCCATATATCCGTAAGATACGGCATCATAGCCTCAACAGCTTCAGGGGCAACGCTCGTTGTGGCATTATTATCGAGATATACCGATTTCATTATATATCATTCCTTTATCTTAAAATTATATTTATCATTATCATAAAACATATGAATGATTATTCATATATTCACTCTTATATTTTACTCTATTTGACAGAGATTGTCAAGACCTTTTGATGAGAAAATTGCTAAATCCTATCATTTTTGTAGAAAATATAGATAAATCAGTCTGTCACCGTTTTATCTATTCTCTTTTTGCTTGATTTTTATACGTAAATATGGTAGAATAGGGCGGAGGAGGGATATGATGATAATAGATTTTCACACACACCTGTTCCCGCCGGCTATTGCGGAGAGAGCTATAACGGGGATAGTTGACAGGACTTTGGAGATTTACGGCATGGTTCAGCCTGTGGCGTTCAATGGAACGATAGACGGGCTTAAGGAGTCGATGAAAAAGACAGGTGTTGACATCAGCGTGGTGCAGCCGATCGCGACAAAGGTGACGCAGTATGCGACTATAAACAGGTATGCGAAGGAGATAACATGCGAGAACGTTATATCGTTCGCGTCGCTTCACCCGTATCAGGAAAATGTCAGAGAGGTGCTTGACGATATTTGCAGGGAAGGATTTAAAGGAATAAAGCTTCATCCTGATTATCAGGGCGTGGAGGCTGATGACGAGAAGTTTATCGCGCTTGTAAAACGCGCGACTGAGCTTGGACTTTATGTCACGATACATTCAGGTGAAGACCTCGGAATGAGAGCTCCTTATAAATGTATGCCTGACAGGCTTGAGCGTCTTCTTGACAAGGTCGATCAGCAGAGAATAATACTTGCGCATATGGGTGGTTTCAATGTATGGGATGAGCTTATAGAGCGCGGCATAGTCGGCTGCGGCGCGTATTTTGACACATCAGTTGTGAGCCGTTATATTGATATTGAAAAATACAGAAAAATTATAGATATGCATGGAGCTGATAAAATATTGTTCGGCTCCGACACCCCGTGGGAGGATCCGGCGCTTACATATAAATTTTTATGCTCCGCCGGCCTTTCAGCTGATGAGATGTCACTAATATGCGAAAAGAATGCAGCCGGTATACTCGGGCTGTAAAAAAATACCGCTGCAAAGCTCAAAAGAGTTTGCAGCGGTATTTTTTAAACATTATCAATACATATATTTTTTTCTAAGAGATAGTATAAATATAACAGTGATACAAACTGCCGCTATTTCCGCGGCAACTGTGGAAAACCATATTCCATCAAGTCCCCAGATGAGCGGAAATAATATAACTGCCGCAATCTGGAACACAAGAGTTCGTATAAACGAGATAGCGGCAGATACTGCGCCGTTATTTAGCGCGGTAAAGAATGATGAGCCGAATATAGCAAAGCCGGAGAATACAAAGACAAATGAGTATATACGGAATGCGTGCAGAGTCATTTCAAGCAGCCCTTGATCATAGCCTACGAATATGAGTGAAAGAGGTTTTGCAAGTATTTCAGAGGAGGCGAGCATAAATGCTGCTGTGATGCCTATTATAACAATACTTTTTCTTAGCAGTCCTTTTAATTCTTCGTGTTTTCCCGCTCCATAGTTATAGCTTATTACCGGTGCTGTGCCTACGGAATAACCTATAAATACAGCCTGAAAAATCATATTGACATACATAAGCACACCGTATGCCGCAACTCCGTCCTCAGCTGCATATTTAAGCAGCTGCACATTGTACAGCATGCCTACTATTGACATAGATATTGTTGAGAGCAGCTCAGAGGAACCGTTTGTACATGCCTTTAGTATTGCTTTTCCGTCAAAGTGTGTTTTGGTAAGTCTTAGCGCGCCGGAGTTTTTTCTGGAAAAATATATAACAGGTATTACTCCGCCTACGCATTGGCTGAAAGCTGTTGCGGCTGCGGCGCCCTGTAGTCCCCAGCGGAATACGGCAACAAAAAGGGCGTCAAGCACCATATTTGTAAGACCGGCGGCTACAGTGACGTATAACCCAAGCTGAGGCTTTTCTGCAGTCGCAAAAAGGCATTGAAATTCAAACTGCAGGATGTATGCCGGCAGAGCATAAAGGATCAATCTTCCATAGGTAACGCAGTCTTCGAGCATCTGCCCTTCAGCGCCGAGCAGACCGGCGATAGGTCTGATGAGAAGTATTCCTAAAACGGCAAGGATGATTCCGCATGCAGCCGAAATATAAACGAACAAAGAAAATAAGCTGCGCGCTTTTTCTTTGCTGCCTTCGCCGAGAGTCTTGGCGATGAGCGCTCCGCCGCCTGTTCCGAACATAAATCCAACCGCTCCTAATATCATGAGAAACGGCATTATAAAATTAACAGCGGTAAAAGCTGTTTTACCTACAAAATTTGAAACAAAAAAACCGTCAACCACGCCGTAAATAGATGTAAAAACAAGCATTATTATTGACGGGAAGGTAAAACGCAAAAGTTTTTTATAGCTGAAATGATCAGAAAGCTGAATATTCATAAATAATCTCCTGTTATAATTTATTTATTTTATCTTTAAGAGCATGCAGATATTTTTCAGTAAGCTCAAGATATTTTTCAACGTCAGAGCTTTCCCATGAGTCAAAAATCTCGTTTTCTATATTCATTATTTTAACAACGGAGCTTTGCGAAAAAGAAATACCTTTTTCGGTCAGACATACATTTTTTGATTTTCCGTCAGCAGCTTCAAGAAACACGATATTGTCTTTCTCAAGCTTGTGAACCGCGGAATTTACTGTCTGTTTGCTGAGTCCTGTTTTTCTTGTAATATCTGCGAGAGGACACTTTTCACCTTGATCGCATATGGTGTAAAGTATCCTGAGAACGCTGTCTGAAATGCCGAGCCGGATCGATGATTCGTGATAAACCGCTTCTATCTCGCTTACAAGATAGTTATATCGTTTCATTTCATTAGAAGTATATTTTCCCATATAAAAGCCTCCGTTAGTCCGAAATCGTACCATATCATTATAGTCCGATTTCGGACATTTGTCAATACTTTTATGTTTTGAAAACTATACAAAATTATGATATAATATGATCAGTATGTGAGCATAATGTTCATCAGATATTATAAAGAACTAATATAGCAATAAGAATGTTGAAGTAGTTGAGATTTAATGAGTTTAATTAAAGAGCGAAGCGCATATTCGAAACTATATGTATTTACAGTCTGATATGCGCATTAAAAAACGAAAAA
>CALXSW010000208.1 GCA_944391255.1 uncultured Clostridia bacterium
ATATCCGTATGCTGTGCCGGTAAATTATATTTATGAGGATGGAAAAATATACATCCATTCAGCAAAATACGGCTACAAAATAGATATGATAAAGGCTGATAATAAGGTCTGCTTTACCGCTATAATAAACGCAAAGGTTATCCAGAATAAATTTACAGCGGCATATCAGAGCATAGTTGCAACAGGAAAGATACATATAGTAGAGGATGATGTTGAAAGACGATCGATCCTTGAAAAATACATATATAAAATGTCACCTGATTTTATAGAAACAGGATTAAAATTTGTTGATGCGGCAATTGATAAGACAGAGCTTCTTTGTATTGATGTAGAGGAGCTTAAGGGAAAACAGAATATGGGTTCTTCATTTGATGTATAATTTAATTAAAAGACGGAGCGATTGCATTTGTATATGCAGCCGCTCCGGATAATTCTAAAAGTTCCAGAAAATGTTGATATCAACAATATTTGTGGATTTATTTCTCTTGCTGATCTCTATATGATCGATAAAAACATCAATTATTGTTTTATTTAGTTGCTCAATATTAAGGTATCTGTCTATAAGACGTAAGTGGTCAGAATGATCTTGAAGCTTGACATCAAGTTGTGCTATCTCAGAATTTATTTTATTCAACTCATCTTCATAACGCATTTTATCTGATTTGAATTCATTTGAAAAGAGAAGATATTCATCTTCTGTAATAATACCTTTGATCTTATCAAGATATGCGTTTTTTATAGCGTTTGAAATATAGTTAATTGATGATGTGTATTCAGATATCTTTTGTAAAAGACATTTTTTGTTATCTTCAAGATGTGTATTCCAATTTATATATTTGTCAATATCATATATGTTTTCACATAAGTTAATAAATTTTTTTAATTCTGAAATGAGCGCATATTCCAGTTTATCGGTATTGATATAAGAGCCTATGCACGCGTTTTCAGATACATGCTTATTAGGGCATTTTAAATATCTATATCCTTTTGTTTTCCCTGATCTCATAGTGTAGCCGCAGTGTGCGCATAAAACTTTTCGCGCAAATAATCCGGTTTTTCCGTCGGAAAAAGGTTTTGAACGACTGTCAAGGAGAAGTTGCACCTTATCCCATAGCGCTATGTCGATTATAGGCTGATGAGTATTCTGAACGATGTACCATTGTGATCTTGGACGCGGTCTATTAGCTTTTGACTTATATGATACGCTTTCATATTTGCCTTGGACCATGTTGCCAATATATATTTCATTATGCAGTATGCTTGAAATAGATGAATATCTCCATAAAGTGCTGTTTTTCGCTTGTTTATAAGTCATTCCGTGAATGCGTTTGTATTCGGTGGGGTTTGGTACGCCTCTGCCATTTAGTATACGCGCTATAGCGGTTTTTCCATATCCCTCGGAAAAGAGGATAAATATCTCGCGCACAATTGCTGCAGCCTCTTCATCAATGATCAAATGCCCTTTTTTTGCAGGATCTTTTTTATATCCATATAAGGCGAATGAACCGATGTGCAAGCCGTTCATACGTTTGTTTGTCAGAACACTTTTTATATTTTCGGACATATCCTCAAGATACCACTCGTTTACAAGACCATTGATCTGACGTGATTTTTTATTGCCTTTTATATCAGTATCGGCATTATCCACGATACTGATAAACCGAATTCCCCATAATGGAAAGAGCCCATGTATATATTTTTCAACAAGCTCCATCTCGCGAGTGAATCGTGATTGTGTTTTGCATAATACTATTTGGAATTTATGTTTTTCTGCATCTGAAATAAGGCGATTGAATTCAGGGCGATTTCTATCAGAGCCTGTATAGTCGTCATCACTGTATATGTCATATATTTGCCAACCGTTATTTTCGGCATATTGCTTGAGCATTAGTTTTTGATTATAAATGCTTTCACTGTCATCAGCGGCGGATATTTTGTTTTTGTCCTCCTCTGACAGTCTACAATATATTGCGGCCTTCATGATCTTTTATGATTTATGTCGTTAAAGACACGATCATTCTTTTCAAGCAATGTTATCAGTTCAGCTAATTTCAGCTTGAACTCATTTTCGGAAAAGGAATTAGAATTTTTTTTAAAATGATTTATACAATTTATGTCATGATATGATTTCACAAATATCAGCCCCTTTCGTCACATTACACTAAATTCTATGACGATCCTCTTGTACAATATGATACATAAAAGTTCGTGTTTGAAATATCGCAGCAGAGCAGAAGGCAAGAGCGGTATATGACAACATATTGAGACTTTCGGACGATCCCGACGTTAACGAGGTTATAAAATTCCTACGTCAGCGCGAGATAGTCCATTTCCAGAGATTCGGTGAAGCGAAACGTGCAGAAAGAAACATTGAAAAGCCCTCGGCTGTCTAAAAAAGACAGTTACGAGAGCTTTTGTTTATGCATCTTCACCAGCATTCCTTACAAGGTCATTATAGATCAATTTATAGCAGTCTTTAAGCGAGGCGACGGATGAGTCTATTTGCTGAAAAATTATTTCTG
>CALXSW010000209.1 GCA_944391255.1 uncultured Clostridia bacterium
TGCGGATCATGATCGATCTTGCGGAGCATAATTCAGGTGAATACATAAAGCTGTGCGAGGTGGCGCAGCGTCAAAATATTTCAGAAAAATATCTTGAAAGTATAATATCAAATCTGAATAAAGGGGGATTTGTAACTGCGGTGAGAGGCAAAGGCGGCGGATATAAGCTTGTTGTTTCGCCTGATAAATGCACAGTTGCTGATATTTTAAGATGTACAGAGGGTTCTCTGGCGCCGGTGGCATGTCTTTCGGTAAAGCCTAATATATGCGACAGAGTGGCTGAGTGCAAGACGATATCTGTATGGGAAGGCTTGGAAAAAGTTGTGACCGAATATCTGGAAAGCGTTACGATTGCTGACCTTTGCGAAAAAAATGATAGCATAAGCTGACGATATAAAAAGAAATTTAATATATTATGTATTGAAATGCTGTTTCAGATATGATACAATTATATAAATACAGTTCGCACTGAAAAAGGAACTGATATTTTGATATATCACAAATGTGTATATGAAAGGAAACGTATAATGGTTGCAATAATAGATTATGGTGCGGGAAATCTGCACAGCGTGAAGAACGCGCTTGATTTCCTCGGAGCGGAATCGGAGATAACGGGCGACAGAGAAAAAATAGAAAAGGCGTCGCATATAATCCTGCCGGGAGTGGGAGCGTTTGGCGATGCGATGAAGAGCATGGAAAAGAGCGGTCTTATTGAAACTGTAAAAAAGGCGGCGGACGGAACTAAACCGTTCCTCGGCATATGTCTTGGTTTGCAGCTGCTTTTTGAAAGCAGTGAGGAAAGTCCGGGCGTGGAAGGACTTGGCATATTTAAGGGAAGCGTTGTCAAAATACCTGACAGAGGTATTAAAATACCGCATATGGGTTGGAATAATATCAGCCTTACGAAAAAAAGCAGAATACTTCCGGATAATGAGCCGTTTGTTTATTTTGTTCACTCGTATTATATACAGCCGACCGATAAAGATGTAGTATCGGCGCGCACTGAATATGGTGAAGTTCTTGATATAGCCGTGGAGCGCGGGAACGTGTTTGCTACTCAGTTTCATCCTGAAAAAAGCGGCGACGCGGGCATGGAGATATTGAGAAGATTTTTAAGTCTTTGACTACAGGAGGAATAAGAGGAATGTATGCAAAAAGAATAATACCATGCCTTGACGTGAAAAACGGACGCGTGGTAAAGGGTGTAAATTTTGTGAATCTTATTGACGCGGGAGATCCGGTGGAGTGCGCGGCTGTCTATGATAAGGCAGGGGCGGACGAGCTTGTTTTTCTCGATATAACCGCATCCTCTGACGCGCGCGACACCGTTGTGGACATGGTTGAAGCTGTGGCTAAGCGAGTGTTCATACCGTTCACTGTAGGCGGAGGAATAAGGTCGGTCGAAGATTTTAGAAAAATACTGAATGCCGGCGCTGACAAGGTATCGGTAAACAGCGCGGCGGTAAAGAATCCTGAGCTGATAAAAGAAGCGGCTGAAAAGTTTGGAAGTCAGTGCGTTGTAGTGGCTATAGACGCGAAGCGAAAGGCTGATGGATCAGGTTGGGAGGTATACCTCAACGGCGGACGAGTAAACACAGGCATAGACGCTCTTGAATGGGCAAAAAAAGCGGAGGAGCTTGGGGCAGGCGAGATATTGCTTACAAGTATGGATTGTGACGGAACAAAAGCGGGATATGATATTGAGCTTACGCGCGCAATATCAGAAAATGCGTCAATACCGGTGATAGCGTCAGGCGGCGCGGGAGCTATGGAGCATTTCCTTGAAGCGTTTAGAGCAGGAAAGGCGGATGCGGTTCTGGCTGCGAGCTTGTTCCACTTTAAGGAAATAGAGATATGTGATCTGAAAAAATATCTCTCTGAGAACGGTGAAAGCGTAAGAATGTGATTTTGCTTATACTGACGCGTATTTGTACGGAGGATTTTAATAAATGAGTAAAAATAAATATAAGTATAGTTCGTTAAAAAAGAAACAAGGCGTGATCCATAAGGAGAAATTCACGTTTGACAATTCAAAAGTGTTTTTAACAGGTCTTATAATCTGTTTTCATATAATTCCGCTGTTTTTTCTGGCTTTCGGCGATATGGGAAAGCAGATGCTCAATTCATTGGGAATGCTTGTAATGAATCCGATATTTATTATGGCAATACTGCTTTTTTACGGTGTCAGAGTTGGATTTAATATGAAAATGCCGCTCTTAACGGCAGTAATATCAGGAGCGTCTGTAGGAATGTATTACCTCGATCCGGAGCAGGAAGCGTATTTGTTTTATTTGTTCCAGACCGTTGTTGTTATGTTCTGTGTATACCTGATTTTAGCGGTGGGATTTGAGCTTATAGGCGCGGCAATAAAAAGAAGAATATCATAAGTATAGGTCAGATGCTCGCTGTATTATGTAATTACGGTGAGCTGTCTGTTTTTTTGGATCAAATCGGAGGATATATATGTCAAATCTTATAGCAAAAGCGAAAACTACTACAACACCTAAGCTGTATCTTGAGTTTTTCAAGGATTATTATAAGGAAAAAACAAAGGCGCTCGTTATAATCACATCGGTAATAGGCGTTATAGCTATATTGGTTGGACTGTATGGAGGCGCGTCAAATTGGAATATATTTGCAAGTGCCGTGCCTATAGCGGCGGGCGCTATGCTTGTAATATATCCGCGTTTTATATACAGAAGACCGTATAACAGCGTGAAGAATAATAAGATAACTACGCGGTTTGAATTTTTTGATGATAAAATGATAGAGTACGGCGAGTCTTCAAAAGAGGAATACAAATATTCCGATCTTATGAAAGTG
>CALXSW010000210.1 GCA_944391255.1 uncultured Clostridia bacterium
AAACTCCTTTCACAAAACCAAGTTTGAATTAAAACTGTTCAGATCGTGCGAGAGCGTGAACGAGGCTGTACTTTGTGTACGCGAGTGAGCGCTCCCGTGCGAGATGGGCGGTTTTTATTCAAACTTCCTCCCTGCCGCTCATCATGCGGCTATATCTGATCCTATTTTACCGATCAAAATTCAAGCAGAGCCGCGCCCCATGTGAGTCCGCCGCCAAATCCTACGAGGATTATCTTATCGCCTCGCTGAATTCTGCCTTCCATTACCGCCTCGCACAAAGCAACAGGTATACATGATGCTGATGTGTTTCCGAACTTTTCAAGGTGAAGGAATACCTTATCCTTGTCTATACCCATTCTTTTTACAGCGCTGTCAACTATTCTGTAGTTAGCCTGATGAGGTATAACGAGCTTTACATCGTCATATGTCAGTCCGGCTTTTTCAAGGACAGCGTTTGAAGCGTCTGCCATTGCCTTTACCGCAAACTTCATAACAGCCTGACCTGCCATCCAGATAGTTTCCTTGCGGTGGCTTATTCTCTTTTCGATCTCTTCCTCGTCGTTTCTTATAGCGAGGCTTGTTATCGCCTTGCAGCCTGATCCGTCTGAACCGATTTCAGCGGCAAGTATTCCCGGATGCTCGTCATCCGCAGTATATATCGCAGCGCCTGCCGCGTCGCCAAACAGTACGCAGGTCGCGCGGTCAGCATAGTCTGTCGCTTTTGTAAGACAGTCGGCGCAGATCACCATTACATTCTTATACATGCCCGACTTTATAAACTGATCCGCTATAACAGTACCTGTTATAAAGCTTGAGCATGCCGCATTATAGTCAAACGCAGCAGCGTTCACAGCGCCGATAGCACCCTGTACAACACATGCGCATGCAGGAGTGAAATAGTCAGGAGTAACTGTAGCAAATATTATAAGCTCCAGATCTTCCGCCGTCATACCCGCGTTTTCAAGAGCGCGCTTTGCGGCGATCACAGCCATATCGGTAGTATATTCATCATCTGCCGAAACATGGCGTTCCTTTATACCTGTTCTGCGTGTTATCCATTCATCATTGGTATCAACTATACTTTCCATATACGCGTTGTCATACACCTTTTCCGGAATGTACATACCAACACCTGCGATCTTTGAATTTGGCATTTTCTTATCCTCCAATTTTATTTTAACTTTTCTGTTATACCATTTATAACATCTGTAGACACGAACATCTTTGCCTGACGTATCGCGTTAAACACAGCCTTCGCGTCTGATGAGCCGTGTCCTTTTATTACCGGCTTCTTGCATCCTAAAAGCGGAGCACCGCCATATTCGCGGTAATCCATTTTTGATCTGAACTCATTAAGTCCGTCCATAACCAGCAAAGCGCCGATTTTTGATTTGATGTTCTTTTTAAACATTTCCTTTATCATACCGCCGATGACATGTCCCATGCCCTCAACAGTTTTAAGCACAACGTTTCCAACGAATCCGTCGCAGACCATTACCTCCGCTGTGCCTTCCATAACGTCGCGTCCCTCAATATTTCCTATGAAATTGAACGGCGCTTCCTTCATGAGCGGTATAGTTTTCTTTGTAAGCTCGTCGCCCTTTTCTTCTTCCTCACCGTTTGATATTATACCTACCTTTGGTGATGATATGCCGAATATATTTTTCATATACACGCTTCCCATGAGTCCGAACTGAACAAGATTTTCCGGCTTACAGTTCGTGTTTGCTCCGGCGTCTATAAGAAGCTTAGGTCCTTTGGCTGTAGGAAGAGTTGTAGCGAGAGACGGTCTTAATATCCCTTTTATTCTTCCGACTATGAGCAGTCCCGCGGCAAGCAGCGCGCCGGTATTGCCGCATGAGAGCATAGCGTCACCCTCGCCTTTTTTTAGCATATTTGCCGCGACCACGACCGATGCACCCTTTTTAGATCTTACCGCCTTAGCCGGCTCCTCATGGTTTGAGATAACCTCAGGCGCTTCTACTATTGTGATGCGTTCTTCCGGATACGCGTATTTTCTCAGCTCTTCATTTATAGCGTCTGTTCTTCCGACAAGCACTATATCCACATCAAGTTCCTTTGCAGCGCGCGCCGCGCCCTTTACCTGAGCTTCAGGCGCATTGTCGCCGCCCATTGCATCTACTATAATCTTCATATAAACCCTCTCATCAATGTACCTCTAAGCTGAATTTGCCTCTGAATACCTCTGTCATATCCACGCTTATTATGACATGTACAATAAACGCGTTATCCTTTTCTCTTATGACATTCGACTTCGCAAGCAATTTCTCGCCCAGATGGACCTCTTCTATATACTTTACGTTTGCAACCTTCACCAGAGCCGCTTTAGCGTTTATAACGCTCAGCGCGAGATTTTCGGCAAATGCGTAAATACACTGACCTTTTACTATATTAGTATCTTTAAAAAGCATCGTCGCGTCCGGCTCCATTATCGATATGCCGTTTTCATAGAGCTTAAGGTCGAGAAGCTCCTCCTTTGAAGCATGGCTCAACTCGCCTTCCGCAGCCGACTTGACGCGTTCTCTATATTCCGGTATACCGAGCTCCGCTCTGTCATTTCTGATAGTTGAAACAGAAACACCGCATTCTCTGGCAAGCTCGTCATCCTTGATGAACGGATTCTCGACAATAAGCGTATTGATATATGAATGTCTTTCAGCTTTTGACATATTCGCCATAGAGATACCCGTCCTTTCAGAAAACTCACCAGATCGGTCTGCAATACGTTGTAACACTTCGTATTACTATCTGGTACCAATTTATTCATTGCTTTAATTATAAACCATAAACATGATTATTGCAATAGGTTATTTTCATTTTCTATTAAGATTGTCATTTATAACAATTTACATTAATTTATTTCAGCACTTTGACGGTAATATCTACAAGTTATTGTGCATATAATTCGCGTCCCCACTCCATATTGTAACTTTTTTGTCATATTTTAAATAATTTAAGCTGTTATCTATTGACTTATCGTTTTTTATATGATATAATTCTATATACATAGAATATCTATGTATATAGGATTATAGTGTATTGTTTGAAAGGAAGGGATACGATATGAAAATAAACAAAGAACTTATGAAGGGCAGCACGTCTATACTTGTGCTCGCGCTTCTGAGCCGCGAGGATATGTATGGGTATCAGATATCAAGGCGGCTCAGTCTTGACACAGGAAATATTTTTGAAATGAAAGAGGGTACTCTATACCCTATGCTCCATTCACTCGAAAACGAAAGGGCTGTAGAGTCATACTGGCTCGACGCAGAAAATGGCAAACGCAGAAAATACTATCGCATAACAGACCATGGCAGAAAGCTTCTCAACGAAAAACAGCATGAATGGGAGTCGTATTCGAACGCTGTAAACACCGTGCTTGGAGGTGCTTGTTATGAATAAAAATATTGAGAAATATCTGAACGGAGTATGCTCATTTATAAAATACAAGGGCGTACATAATGAAATACGAGAGGAACTTGAAAGCCACATTGAGGAAATAGCGCAATTTAACATTTCTAAGGGTATGAATGAGGACGACGCGTACAATGACGCTGTATCACGAATGGGGAGCTGTGAGGAAGTAGGCAGAAAAATGAACGCGCTGCATAAGCCGCGCATGAATTGGTTCGTCTTTACGATCGTTATGATGCTTGTTCTCTCAGGTCTTATCATGGCATACATAAGCAGCCGTTTTGAATATCAAAGCGTGTCGATGGCACATTGTCTTTTCTATTACGCGATAGGAGCGGCAATATTTATATCCGCATATTTCTTCGATTACAGAAAGCTGTGCAAATGCTATTTGTGGTTGTATGCTCTCGCCGCCGCACTGATAGCGTTTAGCTTTATAAGCCCGGTATATGTGAATGGTATCCGATATATCAATATAGCCGGACTTTTAACGATACACCTGTCATCTGCTATCTCGCTCCTGTTCGTCATCGCCTTCCCCGGCGTCATTTACGCGAACCTCTCTGCTAAAACGCGCGGATTTATAACAACGCTTATTATAGGTATCGTTTCATCAGCAGTTCTGCTGCCCATATCCCGAGGCAGCTGTGCCATAGTTTCAATTATACAGCTCACGATGATCCTGACAGCGATAAAAAAGCATCAATTTGTTGAAAAAAAGCGTCAATGCGCATTTATTCTCCTTGGGATCTGCGCTGCCGCTTTTATCATACAAGCTGTGCCGCATTATGAAAGCATTTATAATACAGCCGAGCTTATTTTAAGCCGTGGTCAGAGCGATCCTCTAAACAGCGGATATTTTATGACGCAGACAGAAAGCATACTCTCAGCCGCGCGACCATTCGGTCAGGTCATAAACGTGTCTGGACTAAGCATAGATCAGATCCTTCCGGAGCTTAACAGCGACTATATACTTATAAATATTATAGCTCATTTCGGAGTTGTGCCATGCATAGCCGTTATAGCTGCCGCAGTATTGCTCATCGCTAAACTGATCGCAATGCTCCCAAAAATAAAAAACAGCTACGGATTTTATCTTTCACTCTCCGCAT
>CALXSW010000211.1 GCA_944391255.1 uncultured Clostridia bacterium
ATCCTTTGATACGACACACCACGAACAATAATTTGTTTCATACGGACTTATCAGCCTGTAAAAATCACCGCTCACTATCAGGTGTCTTATATCCTTATAGAACGCTACCTGTTTTTTTACCTCATCTATCTCATCACTGCTCATCTTTGTTATATCCAATTCATATCCGAATATGCCGGCATACGCAGTGTTTGCTCTTGTTTCAAGCGATGTCTGCCTGCCGTTCTGATGGTTTGGTGACGCTGTAACATGAGCGCCCATTGATGATACAGGATAACCCATAGATGTTGAATACTGTATCTTATATCTCGCCACAGCATCAGAATTATCACTTGTCCAGATCTGCGGCATATATGCAAGCACACCGGCGTCAAAGCGTCCTCCTCCGCCGCTGCAGCCTTCAAACAAGACATTTGGAAACGCGCCTGTTATCGCTTCCATTATCCTGTAAAATCCCAGAGTATATTTGTGATTATAACCCTCGCACGGCATATCGGTCATAGGTCTGTTCATGTCCCATTTAATATATTCAATATTGGCGCTGCTAAGCAGATCAGATATAGCTTTTATTATGTAATCACATACTTCTTTTCTGCTAAGATCAAGTATAAGCTGGCTGCGGCTCTGCGCCGGCTCACGTCCCGGAACATGTATCGCCCAATCAGGATGCGCCCTGTATAGATCAGAATCCGGATTCACCATTTCCGGCTCTATCCACAGTCCGAACTTAAGACCTATATCATTTATACGCTCAGCAAGACCGTCTATGCCTGACGGGAGCTTGCTCTTGTTCACATACCAGTCTCCCAGTCCCCGTCTGTCATCATTTCTGTTTCCGAACCAGCCGTCATCAAGAACAAACAGCTCTATTCCCGTTTCCTTAGCCTTTTGCGCAATACTTATAAGCTTTTCCTCGTCAAAGTCAAAATATGTTGCCTCCCAGTTGTTGATAAGCACCGGACGCGGCTTATCCGACCATTTGCTGCGACAGAGATTATACCTGTACAGATCATGAAGCTCTCTCGAAATACCGCCTATACCGTTATCTGAATATACGAGTACAGACTGAGGCGTATAAAAGCTTTCACCTCTGCTTATATCCCACGAAAATCCAAACGGATTTATACCCTGCTGCACTCTTATATTTCCAAGCTGATCACAGCTGACTCTTGACGAATGATTTCCACTGTATATAAGTGAAAAGCCGTGCACCTCTCCCGAATTTTCATCAGCCGCTTTATCAGCTATCATTATAAATGGATTTATACAGTGGCCACTGCCTCCGCGCGCATTAGCTATATCGCATATTTCTCCCTGGCACAGTCTGCGGCGCACATACTCTCTTTCTCTCGCCCAGCCGCCTGAAAAGTATATTATATCTTTTTCAGTTCTCGCCATATCGATATTGGCGCTGTACGCTGATTTTATTTCCACGTTATCATTTGATATATTAGTTATGACAGCGCTTCTCACTATCACATCATATTCATCAAACACAGTGTAATACAGCGTTACGCAAATTCCTGCCAGACCGTCACTCAGCTTTATCGCAAGCGTCGACACAGACTTATTCCCCTCTGTAACACATGGCAATCCCTGTATCTTTGGAGTCTCGCCTTCATATATTTCATATCCACTGTATTTGAGCTGTGAAACACAATTACCCTGTCCATTCTTTACGAGATACGCCGGCGGTCTTAGATCTGTATATCCATACGACGGATATTCCTGCGGCGCGTTTTCAAGAGTACATCCGTCAGGATCAAACGCTGTCCACGCATGCCATGACGTTCTCATCTTTGAATAATCTCTGTCTTTTAGTTTCTTTCCAAAATACACATGAAGCAGATCACCTGATTCACTTAAAGCCATAATATAGCTTGACTCTCTGCCCTGCAAATGAAATGTATTATTATTTACGACAACTATAGCTGCCACCTCCCTGCTGCTTTTTATTTAATTATACAGTATATTATAAAAAAATACAAGCCAAAAAGGAAAACTTATATGCAAAAATCCTATCATTTTTTTGCCCCAGCTCCTGATACTTGACATTTTTCTTTAAATATGTTATCATTTATTGTAAATTATATTTATATATGGGATGGTTTAATGGAGGATATCAATATGAATTTTGCTCCTATAAAATTAACTCCTATTTTAAAGGATTATATATGGGGGGGAAGTCGGCTCATAGACGACTTCAATATAGAAACTAACTTAAAAAAAGCAGCCGAAAGCTGGGAGTTGTCCACTCATCATGATGGAATATGCACTGTAGCCACAGGCGAGTTCAAAGGTGCGTCACTTACTGAATACATAGAAAAAAACGGAAAAAAATGCTTAGGAAAAAATGCCCTTTCATTTGAATTTTTTCCTTTGCTTATAAAGCTTATAGACGCTAAGAAAGATCTGTCCGTACAGGTTCACCCAGATGACGAATACGCGCTGAAATACGAACATGAATGCGGCAAGACAGAGCTATGGTATATAATTGACTGTGATGAGGATTCCTACATATATTATGGTCTTGCGAAGGAAATATCAAAAGACGAGTTTAAAGAACGTATCATTAACAAAACTATTCTTGATGTCTTAAATAAAGTTCCTGTGCATAAAGGGGATGTGTTTTTTATCCCGTCAGGCACAATACACGCCATATGTTCTGGGATACTGCTCTGCGAGATACAGCAAAATTCAAATACCACATACAGAGTATACGATTATGACCGTATTGACAAAAACGGAAAAAAGAGAGAACTGCATATAGACAAAGCGCTCGACGTTTCTGTTCTTTCTCCCGTCCCGATGGTAAAACGGGAAAAAGATCCTATTCTTGCAAACTGTAAATATTTTACCGTTGAAAAG
>CALXSW010000212.1 GCA_944391255.1 uncultured Clostridia bacterium
AAAATATCAAGCATAAAAATATTAATTATGATGATACTCATGTTTGCGGCTATAGCCGTTTACCGCGGCAAGATCAATCTCGGCGAAATACCGATGCTCACTCTCGCAATGCGGCAGAGCACAGGCTTTTCATTTGTTTATGCCGTTCTTCTCACAGCTGCTGTTGTCACAACGCTCTTTGCCTCCGGTGAAGCGTTTATAGAGTCGTTTTCTCTGCGCGGAAAAAGCGCGCGCATATGTCTGTTTATAGTTTTTTCTTATGCTCTTTCATCATTCGGATTGTCAGAGCTTGTAAACTATGGCTATCGTTTTTCCGGCGTTGTTAGCGCGATAATAATAACTTATCTTGTAATTAAAATTATCAAAATAAGTCGTATTTAAACGATTATAAAAGAATATAAAAGAAATATTATGTTTTTATCATTATAACACAAGTTTTTTGACTTGCATATTCAAAAAAAATATGCTATTATTATATAGTCGTTTGACGATAACTGAATATTTAATGAATGGGAGTTTAGCTCAGCTGGGAGAGCGTCTGCCTTACAAGCAGGATGTCACAGGTTCGAGCCCTGTAACTCCCACCATTAATTTTGCTGGTGTAGCTCAATTGGCAGAGCAGCTGATTTGTAATCAGCAGGTTGCGGGTTCGAGTCCCATCACCAGCTCCATGAGGACAAGCATTGCTTGTCCTCAATATCAATGGGAGAGTTCCCGAGTGGCCAAAGGGGACAGACTGTAAATCTGCTGCTTATAGCTTCGGTGGTTCGAATCCACCCTCTCCCACCAAAAGCTTTTACAGGTTTTCTGTAAAAGTTTTTTTCGTGCCATAAAAAAACCTCCCTATCAATTTGATAAGGAAGCTTTTACGTCAGATATACGGAAAATACAGCGAAATGTTAAATATATTATTATCGTTATAAATTCTGCATGAGCCTTTCATCTGCTCCATCATGCTTTTTATATTGCCGATACCTATATTATTGCTTTCCGTTTTATTTTTATCAGAGCATACGTTTTCAAATCTCAGTTCAACACCGCTGTCGCCGCACACCGCAGAAACTGAAATACTTTTGTCCGGATCAGCATATTTAACTATATTTGACGCTATATTGTCAAATATGCGGCTGATATATTCCTCCGAAACGCAGACATTCCGCTCATTCCAGTCAGATTCAAAACTCACTTTAAAACCATTCTGTTCAAGATATGCGCAGATGTCTGACAGCACATCATAAAATATCTCCCTAACGCCGCCTGTGAAGTCCGCTTTTTCAATACCATTTTCACCGAGCAGCGCGTATTCAAACAGATGATCGGTAAGCTGTTTCATTTTAAGAGTCTTTTTATTTATTTTTTCAGCATATTCCCTCACCTGCTGCTCTCCATCATATTTGCCTTGACTGAGCAGCTCTGAATATATCATAAGCGATGTGAGCGGCGTCCTAAGATCATGCGACATTTCAGTTATAAGCTTTTTATTAGCCTTGACAATACGAGCCTCGTTTTCCGTCTTTTCCTTAAATGCCTTTCTCATATCGTCTAAGCCCTTTGCAAGACTTGAAAGCTCATTTTTCCCTCGCACCGTTATCTCATAATTGAGATCGCCGCCTTCAAGTATTCCTATCTCCTCGCACAGTGTATGAATATAGCTCATGGTCCGCCTTATACCCAATATAACTATGCAGAAAAACAGAGCAAACGACAGGAACAGCCACGTTATTGTCATATATGTCATCATCTGATATTGATACAAGCCAAAGACTGACACATATGCCTTGCCGTCTGCGAATGTCAGCTCATAATAAGTCTGCCAGTCATAATAATTTATCTCCGTTTCCTCGTCTATGATCTCCTGCACATCGGGATATTCTGAATCAAAAACGAGCTTATCATTCTTATATATCTGAACTAAGATCACCCGCTGAGACTTTACCCATTTCAAAAGCGGATCTGTGTCCTTAGTCGAAAGATCCTTTTCATCTATTTCCTTCTGCATTTTTGCTATGTACTCATGATCCTTCTGCTGCTGATATTCGTCCGTATAATACATATTAAGCATTATATTTCCGCCGTAACACAGCAAAGCGAAAAACGCGCCCGATATGAGAAACGCTATCACCAGAAGACGTATCAGCTCCACATAGATAGAATGCTTTTTATTCGTTGCGTAATTCAAATTTATATCCCTTTCCCCACACAGTCTTTATTATCTTAGGATCCTGAGGATCCGACTCTATCTTTACCCGCAGATTTCTTATATGCACCATTACAGTGCTGTTGCAATTATAGAAATACGGTTCGTTCCATATCTTTTCATACAGATTCTGCGCTGAAAATATTCTGTTAGGATGCTTCATCAGCAGCAAAAGAATATTATATTCTATATTTGAAAGGTCTATCTGTTCACCATTTAAAAATACTTCATTATATTCTTCATGCAGCTTTATACCCCGCAGCTCAAGATATTTTTCTTCCTCCGCTTTATATTCTATATGCTTGCCCTGATATACCTGATACCGCCTCACAAGCGCTTTTACTCTCCCAAGCAGCTCCGCGTACGAAAACGGCTTTGTAAGATAATCGTCTCCGCCAGCCATAAGACCTATAAGCTTATCTGACTCCTGCGACTTCGCCGTCAGAAACAGCACTGGAACAACAGACGTTTTCCGTATCTCTTCGCAAGTCCGCAGTCCGCTCATACCCGGCATCATTATGTCAAGTATGACAAGATCAGTTCTGTCATCAAGCTTGTCAAGTCCCTCTTTACCGTTTGACGCTTCCTTTACCCTGCAGCCCTCACTTTCAAGCAATATGCGGATACCCTCGCGTATATCTTCGTCATCTTCTATGATCAAAATATTAATATTGTTCATAACATCTCCTTTTACCAACAACGCCCTCGCTCCTATTAAAAAGCTATAATTTGAATACTGCGCGCTGTTTTCTATCCTCTGTTCTTGCTCTTTACTCTCTCTATCTCCCACTATTTTATCACACAGATGAGCTAAAAATCAAGTCATATAAAAATTTTTACGCGTATCGGCTTCGTTTACGTTATATATAATGCGCCGTTTTGCTTTATATAAAAAATCCTTCCGCAGCTTTGGACCGCTCCGCAACTGCGCATCCAAAATCATGCGGAAGGATAAGAATTTCAGCGCCGGATGCCTGTTTTATAATCAAGACCGGGGATATGTATGCTTTAAAACACAATACAGAAAAAACGAATTTTTTAAGCATCTGGGCTGATATTCTTTTTTAAGCTTCATCAACTATACACGCTCATTTCTTGCTGTCTGTTGCTGATCCGGCGCTTTTGTCTGTTGCTGCAGAGCTATTCTGATTGGCAGCGCCTGACGAATTTTTCTGAGCCGCATCAGTGCTCTTTTTTGCTTCATCTGCCTTTTGCTGCGTTTGCTTATCCTGCTGTTGTGAACCCGCGTTTGTTTTCGAGTCATTACTCTTTGTTTTTGTACTCTTACTCTTTTTGCTTTTACTGCTCTTGCTGCTCGGCGCCGACTTTTTCGATCCTGCCGCCGACTGCGTCTGCTGCTGTTTTGTAGATGGCGCACTGCTTTTCTTTACTCCTGAATGTCCGCATGCCGCTGCTGACATAACTATCATCGTCGCCATTGCTATCAACGCTCCTGTTTTTACTGCATTTTTCATTTTCATCTTTCCTTTCTGTTTTTTATTTCAAATGGCTTCCGCCTTTGTTGATTTAAGTATATATCCTAAATCTTAATATTTTCTAAAAAGCTTCTAAAGAAATATAAATCTTGAAAAATACAAAAAATATACCGTTCGTATTATTTTGTCGTTTTTTATCTGACGATACTACGCGATCTATATGTATAAACGCGTTATGAGCTTCATATAATTAAATGTAAAAACGATATACAAAGGAGGATTTTCTCATGGACAATACAAATAACCAAGCGCAGGTCTCCGGCGTGATATCCGATGAATTCACGTTTAATCACGAGATCTACGCTGAAAAATTTTACACATTCACTTTGACAGTTCCGCGTCTAAGCGGTATCGACGA
>CALXSW010000213.1 GCA_944391255.1 uncultured Clostridia bacterium
AAAAGCGATGTAATAATCGATCTGCTTAAGGTCCTTGGCTGCGGAGTTGAGATAAAATCGTCACATAACAGAAATCTTGACAGCTTCAGTATTGAAAATCTTCGTTGGAACAAGATCATAATATGTACAGATGCCGACTATGACGGTTTCCAGATAAGAATACTTCTTCTTACAATGATCTACCGTCTAGTGCCTACGCTTATAGATATCGGCAAGGTATATATAGCAGAGTCTCCGCTCTACGAAATAACTATAAACAAAGGAAAACGCAAAAACGAAAAGCATTTCGCATACACTGACGGCGAAAAGGACAAGATCGTGGCGGCGCTTAATAATGACGGATTGTCAAAAGACAAAGATGACTACGATATAAAACGCTCAAAAGGTCTCGGTGAAAACCAGCCTGAAATGATGAGCCTTACAACTATGCACCCTGCCACAAGGCGGCTTATAAGAGTGACACCCGAAAATGCCGAAAAAACCGCGAGAATGTTCGACATATTCCAGGGTGATAATCTGTCAGCAAGAAAGCAGTATATCGCTGACAACGGCTCAAAATATATGGAACTTCTCGATCTGTCTTAAACAGACTTATCTTATTACTGAAAGGAACACGTTAAATGGCAAGAAAGAAAAAAGAAACGCCGCAGGAGATAATCCCGGCTCCTATAGTGGAGCAGGCTATCTGCGAAACGCTTGAAACTAACTACATGCCTTATGCGATGAGCGTTATCATTTCCCGTGCCATTCCGGAAATAGACGGTCTGAAGCCGGCGCACAGAAAGCTCCTCTACACAATGTACCAGATGGGGCTTCTCGGCGGCAAATTCACAAAGTCGGCAAACGTCGTTGGCTCGACAATGAAACTTAACCCTCATGGCGACAGCGCTATTTATGAAACGCTTGTAAGACTCACACGCGGCAATGAGACATTGCTTCATCCTCTTATTGAGTCACAGGGAAACTTTGGTAAAGCGTACTCAAGAGATATGGCATACGCGGCTTCAAGATATACAGAGGTTCGCCTTGAACCTATATGCCGCGAGCTTTTTACCGATATCAATAAAAACACAGTAAAATTTGTGGACAACTATGACGGCGAGCTTAAAGAACCTACTCTCCTGCCCGCCGCATATCCGTCTATACTCGTAAACCCAAATCAGGGTATCGCGGTAGGAATGGCGTCAAATATATGCTCGTTTAATCTTCGCGAGGTATGCGCGGCAACAATTGCGTTTATGAAAGACGAGTCAGCGGACATACTTGAAATAATGCCGGCGCCTGACTTTTCACTCGGCGCAAGCATAATATATGACAAAGATGAAATGCGCAAGATATACGAAACAGGCCGCGGCAGCTTTAAAATGCGCGCCAAGTACCGCTATGACAAATCGAATAACTGTATCGAGATAATCGAGATACCGTACACTACAACGTCAGAAGCGATAATCGGCAAAATAATGGAGCTTCTAAAAGCTAACAAGCTCCGCGAAATATCAGACGCGCGCGATGAGACAGATCTTGACGGCTTTAAGCTGACTATAGACTTAAAGCGCGGAGTTGATCCGGACGAGCTTATGCTTAAGCTTTATAAGCTCACCCCTCTTGAGGACAGTTTCGGCTGCAATTTCAATATACTGATAGACGCTGTGCCAAAGGTTTTAGGCATAAAGGATATTTTAAGAGAATGGGTCTCATTCCGAATGACCTGCATCAGAAACGGCACAAAATTTGACATTGATCAGAAAAACAAGCGTCTTCATCTTCTGATGGGTCTAAAAAAGATACTTCTCGATATAGATAAAGCTATATCTATAATACGCCATACAGAGGCCGACTCGGAGGTCATACCAAATCTTATGGCAGGTTTTGGCATAGATGAGATACAGGCGGAATATATAGCTGAAATAAAGCTCAGAAATCTCAACAGAGAATATATACTGAAAAATGTGGACAACATTGAAAAGCTGACAAATGAGATCGCGGAGCTTAACAAGCTCCTCTCAAGCGACAGGCTTGTAAAGTCAAAAATAGCCTCACAGCTTAAGGAAATATCGAAAAAATACGGTCAGGACAGAAAAACAGATCTCATCATGGCAGACTCTCTTGAGCAATACAAGGAAGATGAGCATATAGACGATTACGCGCTAACAATATTTTTCACGCGCGGTCAGTATCTAAAAAAAATACCTGCTATATCGCTTCGCTCCACAACATCTGAACACAAGCTCAGAGATGACGATGAAATAATTCTCACAGTTGAAACGACTAACAAGTCCGAGCTTCTCTTTTTCTCGGATATGTCAAATGTCTATAAAATGAAGACATTTGATATGCCAGATTGCAAGGTCACAAGCTTTGGCGAATACCTTCCGGGAATTTTGGGACTTGAAGAAAATGAAAAAATAGTGTATACTGTAGTTACAAAGACTTTTGAGGGAAATATGCTCTTCACTTTTGAAAACGGAAAAATAGCCAAAGTTCCGCTTAAAAATTATGAGACAAAGACAAACAGAAAAAAGCTTGTCGGAGCATATTCCGATAAATCACCTATCCGTGATATAAAGTTCCTCGAAAGCGATACGGATATCGTTATCATAACAGACAACAACAAGGTGATGTGCCTTGACACATCTCTCATACCGCTGAAAAGCACAAAAAGCACTCAGGGCGTTCAGGTCGTTAAACAGCCTGAAGCAGGCGCAAAGCCTGTCAGCGTCATGTTTGCTTCAGAATCCGGCATAGCCGATGTTTCAAAATATTCGATAAAATCTATCCCGGCTGCAGCGAAATCCTTTAAAGAGGAAGATACGCAGATATGCATCCGTGAATGAATTTATAAACGTGGCACGCGCCACATATATCTTTAAGAAAGGACGTGATCACCTATGATAACAGAAAATGAAAAGAAAAGAAATGAGCTGTACGCGGCAGCTGAAGCTCTGTACCAGCCATTTCCAAAAGAATTGTTCAAGGCATACGGAGTAAAAAGAGGCCTTAGAAATGAAGATGAAACAGGCGTAATGGCAGGTCTCACATCTATCGGTCAGGTTATAGGCTATTACATCGATGACGGTGAAAAAACGCCTACAGAAGGACATCTCAAATACAGAGGTTACGACATTACAGATATAGTTGCAAACTGCGAGGCTGAAGGCAGATTCGGTTTTGAAGAGGTAGTATATCTTCTCCTTTTCGGCGAGCTTCCTACAGCGTCGCGTTTACAGAGATTCAGAGATGTGCTTGGAGATCTTCGCAGACTTCCGAAAGGATTTGCTGAGGATATGATCCTTAAAGCGCCTTCAAACAACATTATGAACAAAATGGCAAGAAGCGTTCTCGCCTCTTATTCATACGACCCTAATCCGGACGAGCTTTCAGTTGAAAATCTGCTCCGTCAGTCGATAGAGCTTATAGCGCGTCTTCCGGTTATGGCTGCTGTCGGATACCAGGCGAAAAAGCACTATCATGACGGAGAGAGCTTATATCTGCATCTGCCTCAGCCATCGCTTTCTACAGCTGAAAACTTCCTCTATATGCTGCGTCCTCATAATGAGTATACGCGCGAGGAGGCTGAGCTCATCGATGTGCTGCTCATGATCCACGCGGAGCATGGCGGCGGTAACAACTCAGCATTTACTACCCGCGTAGTTTCATCATCAGGCACAGATACATACAGCGCTATCGCGGCTGCTATAGGTTCACTTAAAGGACATAAGCACGGCGGCGCAAATGCCAAGGTAATGGCAATGATGCAGG
>CALXSW010000214.1 GCA_944391255.1 uncultured Clostridia bacterium
TCGAAAAGATGAAGGAGATCGAAGTCGTTATAAAGGCAAAGGCTGGAGATAACGGAAAGCTTTTTGGATCTGTAACATCAAAGGACGTGGCGGAAGAGCTTAAAATGCAGCATCATATAAAGCTCGATAAGAAAAAGTTTGTTCTGCCTGACGGCGGCATAAAAACACTTGGCGTTACAGAGGTAACTGTTAAGCCTTATACAGGCGTAAGCGGAACTCTTAAAGTAAACGTTATAAAATTGTAATAAAGAATATCACGACAGATAATATTGTGATCATATATATTGATATATCGTGTCATACGGAATCATTAAGGAAAGGAGAGGTCAGCCGAAATGGATGAAAATGAAAGAGAGATAACGGCAAATGACATAGCGCCGCGGCTGATGGAAGAACGTCAGGTGCCGTACAGCATCGAGGCTGAACAGGCGGTTCTCGGCAGTATCATGAAAGACAGTGAAAGTCTGGGTGACGCGGCAGAGATCCTTTCGGAAGATGATTTCTATCTTTCTTCAAACAGATATATATTCCGCGCGGTTATGCAGCTTTTTAACGAAAATAAAGCGATAGATTTTGTAACTGTAGCGGAGATGCTGAAGACAAGCGGAAAGCTTGAGGCGGCAGGCGGAGTAGAAAATCTTAAAATACTTATAAACAGTGTTCCTACGACACAGCACGTTGAATATTATTCAAAAATAATAAAAGAGAAGTCGATTTTGCGTGAGCTTATAAAGGGAGCAAAATCTATTTCCGATATGGCGTATGATGAGGCGGACACGCTGCCGCGTCTTATAGAGAGATCAGAACAGATAGTATTTGATATTTCCGCGTCGCGTGAAAGCAATGATCTTGTCCATATAAGCGATATTCTGCAGCTCAGCTATGAGTCTATAGCGAAAAATTCCGAGAATCAGGGCGGCATAACAGGACTTGACACCGGTTTTGGAGAGCTGAATAAGCGAACAGGTGGATTTCACGGCGGAGAGCTTATAATAATAGCCGGACGACCGGGTATGGGTAAATCCACATTCGCTGTAAATATAGCTGAATATGTGAGCATACATCTTGGAAAAACAGTCGCAATATTTAACCTTGAAATGCCGCGTGAGCAGATAGTTAACAGAATAATATGTTCACAGGCACTTGTGAGCAATGGAAAGATCAGAACTGGTACTTTGCAGCCGGACGACTGGGAAAAAATAGTAGATGTCGCCGACACTATTGCGAGAGCGCCTATGTATATCGATGATTCCGCGTCTATAACTGTTTCGCAGATAAGAGCGAAATGCAGAAGACTTAAACAGATAAATAACCTTGAAATGGTAGTTATCGACTACCTTCAGCTTATGCAGGGCAGCGGAAGAAGCGAGAACAGACAGCAGGAAATATCTGAAATATCAAGATCGCTCAAGGTGTTGGCTAAGGAGCTTGACATACCTGTAGTGGCGCTTTCTCAGCTTAAGAGAGAAAGCGAGAGCCAGAAAGGAAAAAGACCTATACTTTCAGATCTTCGAGAATCGGGCGCTATTGAGCAGGACGCGGATATGGTAATGTTTTTGTTCAGAAATTATTATTACAGCAAAGATCCGGAGGAAAAGGATCTCGGTGAATGTATAATAGCAAAAAACAGAAGCGGTGAAACGGACTCGTTTATGCTTGGATTTAAAGGTGAATACACTAAGTTTCAGAATCTGGAGTACAGAGCAGAGGAAAATTAGCAGTGAAAGGTTATTGCGCGGTTTGTTGGCAATAACCTTTTTTATAGGAAGGAAAAAAGAATGATTCGTGAAATAGAAAACTGTATGAAAAGCCATGGCTGGAATGATTCAGCATCTATCCTTATAGGGTTGAGCGGAGGCGCGGATTCAGTCGCGCTGACTCACTCTCTGAACGCGCTTTCAAAGAAATATGGATTTAGGCTGTACGCGGCGCATGTGCATCATGGACTCCGAGGTGAAACAGCTGACAGAGATGAAAATTTTTCGAAGTGTTTCGCGGAAAGTCTTGGTATAAGGTTTTTTTCTCTTAGATCAGATGTCAGGAAAATCGCGGCTGAAAGCGGAATTAGTGAGGAGCTGGCAGGACGGCAGGTCAGATATGATTTTTTTGAACGATTATGCAATGAGTATTCAATAGAGAGGATCGCTACAGCTCATCATAAAAACGACAACGCGGAAACTATACTTATGAATTTTATGAGAGGGAGCGGCATATCAGGCTTGTGCGGTATCCCATATGAGCGCGGGCGTATAATAAGGCCGCTGCTCGACGTGCGACGCGATCAGATCGAAAAATACTGCGATGAAAACGGACTTGAATATGTGACTGATGAAACAAATATGGAGAACATATACACAAGAAATAAAATACGTCATATCCTGATACCGGAGATAGAAAAGCTTTTTAATCCGTCATTTATAGACACGGTTACAAAAAATGCGGTGATACTGAACAGTGATGAGGATTATCTTCTTAAAGAATGCGAAAATGCGTATAAAAGCTGTGTTGACGGGAAAAAGGCAGATACTGTAAAGCTGGGAGGACTTCATAACGCTATATTGACTCGAGTCATAAGAAAAATGGTAGATGAGACGTGCGGTAAGGCTGACGTGCCGTCATCTGTAATAAACAGCATAGCTGAAATGGTCAGAAAAAATATTACAGGCGGAAGAATTGACGTTGCGCGCGGCATATATGCGCGCATAGAGTATAACAGGCTTATTTTTGACGAGTATACGGAGGAATGCGCAGATTTTGAATATGAGCTTGAGATAGGCGCTGAAAAATATATTCCGGAGCTGGGCTATACTGTGTCTGTAGAAAAAGCAGATGTCCGCGAAAAGGACGGCTGCGAGTATTTCACGGTGCCTGACGGCGCTTTGATCAAAATGAGGAACAGGCGCGGCGGTGATAAATTTGTGCCGCTTGGAATGAAAGGCACAAAGAAATTAAAGGATTTTATGATAGATGAGAAGATACCACGCAACGACAGATCAAGAGTGGGAATACTAACAATAGATGAAAATATTGCTTGGATCGTAGGGTACAGGCGCGATGACAGATATAAATTTAAAAAAAATGGCATAAAAATAAAAATCATCTATTGAATTTAGACCGTATTTGTGATACAATGTGTGTTAGTATTGTTGATTTTCAGCTGTCAGATGTTTGATATACTATAATATGGCAGCTTATGGAAATTGGGTGAGTAAAGGGGGCAGATCAGTGCGAAAAATATTGAGAGAGTTTGGAGTATGGATAATCATGCTCGGAATAATATATTGCGCATATAGTTTTTTAGGCTCGAGAGGCGAGTCTCAGCCTGAAATTTTATATTCGGATCTCGTTTCATCGATAAAGAATGAGCAGGTCGTTGATATGTCTATATCGGACACGACCGTTATCGCGGATATAGCAGAAAACGGCGAGATAACGAAATGCAAGGCCACGATCCCGTCTGTTGATGTGCTTTATATGGATGCCGGAACAGATATAGAGGATCAGATGGCAAGGGGTGTTCTTGAGGTAGAGGCAAAGCAGCAGAGCTTTTCGCTGTCCGGTATTATAGAGATCGTGTTTATAGTGATATTGATAGTAATATTGCTGTTGAGTTTTGTGAAGCGCGGCGGAAACACGGGATTTACGAAGAGCAGAGCAAGACTTCTCAGCGACAAGCCGGATAAGACATTTGACGATGTGGCAGGTGCTGTAGAGGAAAAAGCCGAGCTTGAAGAGGTGGTTGATTTCCTGAAGGATCCGGCTAAATATACTAAGCTTGGAGCTAAAATACCGCGAGGCATACTTTTGGTGGGTTCTCCGGGTAACGGTAAGACTCTCCTTGCAAAGGCTGTCGCCGGCGAGGCGGGAGTACCGTTTTTCTCGATAAGCGGTTCTGATTTCGTGGAGCTGTATGTCGGAGTCGGAGCGTCGAGAGTCAGAGATATGTTTGAGCAGGCAAAGAGATCGAAGCCGTGTATTGTATTTATAGATGAGATAGACGCGGTCGGAAGAAAGAGAGGCGCCGGAATGGGCGGAGGCCATGATGAGCGCGAGCAGACGCTCAACCAGCTGCTTGTGGAAATGGACGGCTTTTCTGAAAATGACGGCGTGATAATAATCGCCGCAACGAACAGACCTGATATCCTTGACAGGGCGCTGTTAAGACCGGGAAGATTTGACAGACAGATAGTTGTCGATTATCCTGATGTCAAGGGCAGAGAGGAAATACTGAAGGTGCATTGCAGAAAGAAACCTTTGGCAAAGGATATTGACCTTAAAAAGATCGCAAAGGAAACGACCGGTTATTCCGGCGCGGATCTTGCGAATCTGATGAATGAGGCGGCGATAATGGCTGCAAAAAACAAGCATGAATCTATAACGCACGACGATATAGATAAGGCAAACCTCAAGGTGATGATGGGTGCTGAAAAGCGTTCAAAGGCATTTTCTGAAAAAGAGAAAAAGCTCACGGCATATCATGAGGCGGGCCACGCTATAGCGGCAAGAGTTGCCGATCCAAGCTCAGTCGTATCCACTGTTTCAATAGTTCCCCGCGGCAGAGCAGGAGGCTTTACAATGTATCTGCCTGAGGAGGACAACAGGACGTATATGTCGAGAAATGATATGCTTAGCTCTATCATAATAGGACTTGGCGGCCGCGCAGCAGAGGAGCTTATGCTTGACGATATAAGCACAGGCGCGTCAAGCGATCTTGAAAGAGCTACGGCGGTGGCGAGAGATATGGTGGCTAAATACGGAATGAGCGAGAAGATCGGTCCTGTTTCGTACGATGACGGCGGAGAGGTATTCCTCGGAAGCGATTATGGACATGTAAAGAGCTATTCTGAAAATACGGCGGCTGAGATCGATAAGGAAGTCAGAGAAATTCTGACTTGTCAGTATGATAAGACAAAGCAGATCTTGACGAAATACAGAGAACAGCTTATACGTGTCGCTGAGCTGCTGCTTGAGAAAGAAACTATATCGGGCGATGAATTTGAGGACTGCTTTTTAGGTAAAACACTGACTGAATAAAATTTGTATATCAATAACAAGATATAGTTGAAGAAAAAGACATATGTCTTTAGGAAGGAGGAGAAAAAATGGCGCAGGTAACAAAGGATACTTTGATAGGTGAGGCTTTGATGATGAATATGCGTATTGCTGAGATCCTCATGGAATCGGGAATGCATTGCGTAGGCTGTCCCGCATCACAGGGGGAAAGCATAGAAGAGGCATGCATGGTTCATGGAATGAATGCCGATGAGCTTATCACTAAGATAAACGAATTTCTTGCTAAGGAAGAGGCGTAAAAGCTGATAGTATTATAATATCAGAAAATATACGTTGATTTTCAGATGAGCATAATTTAATAAAACAAACAGCTCCTTTTCAGATGGTCTGAACGGGAGCTGTTGTTTTTATGTATTTGTTATCACAGAAGATTCTTGCGGAGTTCCTCGCCGCTCTGTTTGCAGAGATAAGCAGGAGCTATATCAAATACTGTCTTGCAGCCGCATGCGCCTTCAGCGCTGAGCTTATATGCCGCGCGCGCGTAAGCGATAAGAACTGATGAAGTGAATTCAGGATTTGAATCAAGCTTCAGGCTGTATTCGATTATATGGCTGTTTTCGCCGTTAACGCCTGTCTTGCCGCAGCGAATAACAAATCCGCCGTGCGGGATACCGTTGTGATTAGCCTTGAGCTCCTCTTCTGAAATGAAGTTTACTGTTGTGTCATAATCTGAGAAGTAGTTAGGCATTGTCTTTATCTCGTTTTCAATTCTTGCCTTGTCAGCGCCTTCTTCAACTACAACATAGCATTCGCGTGTGTGCTTTTCGCGTGTTGTAAGCTCAGGATTTGAACCGCTGCGAACTGCCTCAAGAGCGCTTTCTACAGGAACTGTGTACTGACGCGCGTCAACAACGCCTTCTATTCTGCGGATAGCGTCTGAATGTCCCTGGCTTACGCCCTTGCCCCAGAAAGTGTAGTCCTTTCCGTCAGTGAGGATAGCGTTTGCGTAAAGGCGGTTGAGTGAGAACATTCCCGGATCCCAGCCTACTGAGATTATGCCGACCTTTCCGCTTTCCTTTGCTGCCGCGTCAACAGCTGCAAAATGCTCAGGGATCTTTGCGTGAGTGTCAAAGCTGTCGATAACATTGAAGTATTTAACATATTCCGGTGTCTGCTCAGGAAGATCTGTAGCGCTTCCGCCGCAGAGGATCATAACATCTATCTTATCAGCCATTGAAACTGCCTCGCTGACATTGTAAACACCAACGCCGTCTGTAAGTATTTTTACTGTTGATGGATCGCGGCGCGTAAAAACAGCGGCAAGCTCCATATCGTCATTCTGCTTTATGGCGCATTCGATGCCTCTGCCGAGATTGCCGTAACCCATGATACCTATTCTTATTTTCATTATATATCAACTCCATTAAAAGATTACAAGTTAGTCTTGCGTAATATATTGTAGCAGATTTTGAGTAAAAATACAATACCTTTGAGAAATATTTAGAAAAAAGTAGCAAAATGGATCATGCTTTAGCAATGATACTATATGTATACTTATTGATGCAGCGCGGTATATCTTGATGATATCGTGATTTTTTTATGTAATTTGCTTGACAGAACTATGTGTTTTGTGGTAGAATGATATTGCATGTTTATGCAGATAAATTCAAAGAAATGGGGCGAACTTTATAATGAAAAAGTTTTTGGCTGTTGCGGCTGCCGCTGCAATGGCATTGTCACTTGCAGGCTGTGGAGAAACAGCTACAACAAATACAACAGAATCAGATCTTCAGTACATAAAGGATAATGGCACAATGAAGATCGGCTACACTGTTATGGCACCTTTGAATTACACAGATGAAAACGGTGATTTTGTTGGTTTTGAAACTGAGTTTTCAACAGCTGTATGCGAAAAGCTTGGTGTTACTCCGGAATATGTTGAAATAAACTGGGATTCAAAGGAAGTTGAATTGAATTCAAAGAATATCGACTGTATCTGGAACGGACTGACTATCACAGATGAGAGAAAGGAAACAATGTCAGTTTCAAAGCCATATCTTGAAAACAGACAGGCTCTTGTTGTTAAGTCAGAGAATGCTGAAAAGTTTGAGGCAAGTCTTGACGGCGCAAACGTAGTTGCTGAGGCAGGCTCGGCAGGCGCTGAATTGATGGCTTCTGATGAAAGCTTTGCAAGCGCTGTTACAACTGAAGTAGCGTCACAGGCAACAGCTCTTATGGACGTTGCAGCCGGAACATCGGACGTAGCTGTTATAGACTACGTTATGGCGGCAGGTTCAGTTGGTGAAGGAACTGATTTTGCAGATCTCGTAATAATTGATAAGGGCTATGAATCAGAGCAGTATGGTATCGCGTTTAGAAAGGATTCAGATATAACAGCGGCAGTAGACGAGGCTATATCAGAATTGGTTGCTGACGGAACGATGCAGAAGATAGCTGATAAGTACAAGCTTACAGATCTTCTTATAGCCGAATAATCAGGAAATCGTATAAGGGGCTGCAGCAAACTCGGTGGGGTTTGCAACAGCCTCTGATTTTGTTCACCTCATTTTATACGGATATATAGGATAAATTATGAACTATCTGTCGCGCGCCTGTGTTGCGCCGGATATTTTTTGGATATATGTCAAAATACAGATCAGGAGTGATTAAACTATGGATAAATGGTTATCTCTGTTAGATGGCTTTCAGTACAATCTTGTATTATTTTTCGGAACAATAGCCGCGGCTGTTCCTTTGGGATTGCTGATATGCTTCTGTTCAATGTCAAAATTCAAGCCGCTGTCGTATCTTTCAAAGGTATTTGTATGGATAATACGAGGAACACCGCTTATGCTGCAGCTGTTCGTTGTTTTATATGTTCCGGGACTTGTGTTCAATATGCCTATGAAATCAAGACTTACAGCCTCTTTTGTGGCGTTCATAATAAACTATGCGGCATATTTTTCGGAAATATACAGAGGCGGCATAGAGAGTATACCTAAGGGACAGTATGAAGCCGGACAGGTTCTCGGACTGACAAAGACTCAGGTGTTTATGAAAATAGTTCTGTTTCAGGTGATAAGAAGAATAGTTCCGCCTATGGGAAATGAAATAATAACGCTTGTAAAGGATACATCACTTGCGAGGATCATAGGCGTTGCGGAAATAATAATGAGCGCGGAGCGTTTTTCAAAGGCCGGCGTTATATGGCCGCTGTTTTCGACGGGATTGTTCTTCCTTGCGATGTGCGGTGTGCTTACGCTGATATTTGGCGCTCTTGAGAAAAAAATGAACTATTATAAGAACTAAGAGGGGGGATATATATGCCGATATTGGAAGTAAAGGATCTTCATAAAAGCTTTGGAAAAACGGAGGTTTTAAAGGGGATCAATTTCAAAATGGAAAAGGGTGAAATAATCGCCGTGCTTGGTTCCTCCGGAAGCGGAAAAACAACGCTGCTGCGCTGTATCAATTTTCTTGAGACTGCGACAGAGGGTTCTATATATGTTGACGGCGAGTGTATTTTTGACGCCGCTGATAAAACAAAGATCTCAGCGTCTGAAATTCGCAGACGGCAGCTGAATTTCGGACTTGTATTTCAGTCATTCAATCTTTTCCCTCAGTATACCGCGCTTGAAAATGTCATGCTTGCTCCTAAGCTTTTGGCAAAGGAGAGAGCTGATTTTTCTCAGAACAAGAAAAAGATATATGACGAGATAGAATGCAATGCGAGAAATCTCCTTACGCGTGTCGGACTGGGCGATAAGATGGGAAATTACCCGTGTGAGCTTTCGGGCGGACAGCAGCAGAGAGTTTCGATCTCGCGCGCGCTTGCGCTTGAACCTAAGGTGCTGTTTTTTGATGAGCCAACATCTGCTCTTGATCCGGAGCTGACTAACGAGATATTGAAGGTTATAAAGGATCTGGCTCAGAAAAACATGACTATGATAATAGTAACACACGAGATAGAATTTGCTAAAAATGTGGCGGACAGGATCATATTTATGAATGAGGGAGTTGTTCTCGAGGACGGCACACCTCATGATGTCATAGAAAATCCTAAAAATAAGCGCACACAGGAATTTTTGGCAAAAATGCTGTAAAATGTTTAAAATAGTAAAAAAATCAAGAGGACTGCGGAAAATCTGCAGTCCTCTTGAATTTTTAGGAATATTTCGGGGTATGATATAAGCATAGAAAAAATACAGGCGGTGATAAAGAGTGGAAACAAAGCTTGGAAAGCAGACAATAAAATTTTCTATGCCCCCGGTTATAACAGCTTCGGCGGCAGTCGGCGGCGCAAAAGAGGGAGAGGGACCGTTAGGCGCTGATTTTGATATGATAGTATCAGACGACAAAATGGGTAAAAAATCATGGGATCTGGCGGAGGGCGCTTTCCAGTCAGCGGCAATAGAGCTGACATTGAAAAAGGCTAAGCTGAAAAATAATGATATAGATTATGTTTTATCCGGAGATCTTCAGAATCAGTGCGTTGCATCGCATTACGGACTGCGTGAAACAGGGATACCGTTTCTCGGATTATACGGAGCGTGTTCAACGATGGTAGAGAGCATGTCGCTTGCGGCGGCACTTGTTGGAGCGGGATATGCAAATCATGCTGTATGTCTTACATCAAGCCATTTTTGCAGCGCTGAAAAGCAGTTTAGAAATCCGCTCGAATACGGCGGACAGCGGACGCCGACCTCGCAGTGGACTGTTACAGGCAGCGGCGCTGCTGTCATATCATCATCGGGCACAGGACCGAGAGTGACGCATATTACAACAGGCAGGATCGTTGATAAAGGTATAACCGATATAAATAATATGGGCGCGGCTATGGCTCCGGCGGCGATAGACACTATATCGGCGCATTTCAGGGATACAGGGAGAGAGCCTGATTACTATGACTTGATCCTCACAGGCGATCTGGGAGTAATAGGCTCTGATATATTGTGCGATCTTATCGTAAATGAGGGATACGATATAAAAAGCAGGCACAACGACTGCGGAAAAATGATATATTATATAAAGGAACAAGACGTCCATGCCGGTGGCAGCGGCTGCGGTTGCTGCGCTTCAGTGCTGTGCGGTCATATAATGAAAGAAATGAAAAGCGGCAGATATAAAAGAGTTCTTGTAGCGGCAACCGGCGCGCTTATGAATTCTCTGACTGTTCAGCAGGGGGAAAGCATACCGGCTATAAGCCATGCGGTCGCTATAGAAATGTAGCATAACGGTCGGGAGGAATAAAAATGGACTATTTAAAAGCTTTTATAACGGGCGGGATACTGTGCGTGATAGGTCAGATACTGATCGATAAGACAAAGCTGACGCCGGCGAGAATACTCGTTTCGTATGTTGTTGCCGGATGTTTTTTGGAGCTTTTTGGGATATATAAATATATAAGAGAGTTCGGCGGAGCGGGCGCGAGCGTACCGCTAACAGGCTTTGGCTCAACGCTCTTCCGAGGAGTTTCGGAGGCTGTAAATGAGGACGGCGCTATAGGGATAATAACCGGCGGACTGACAGCCGCATCCGCCGGTATTGCTGCCGCGCTCGTTTTTGGATTTCTTGTCGCGCTGCTGTTTAAATCAAAGCCTAAAAAATGAGCGTGTCAAGTGAGCATCATAAGACTGGCTGCCATAACGGCCATGCCAAGTATCGCGCCGAATATCATAGAATTGCCCTTGTCATATTCGCGCGCCATCGGGATAAGCTCTTCTATCGATATATATACCATTATTCCGGCGATAACTCCAAAAAGTACGCCGAAAAGAGTGTCGCTTAAAAATGGACGCAGCAGAAGATAGCCTATAACGGCGCCGAGCGGCTCTGTAAGTCCTGATAAAAATGACACCTTGAACGCGGTCTTTTTGCTGCCGGTCGAGCATAGGATCGGTACGGCTGTTATGATGCCCTCGGGGATATTATGTATAGCTATAGCGCATGCCATCGCTATGCCGAGAGAGGGCGAGCTCAAAGTTGTCGCAAATGTGGCAAGACCTTCAGGGAAATTATGTATTGCGATCGCTGAGGCGGTAAGTATTCCCATTTTGTGCATAGAATGCTTACCGGCTTTTACTGCTGTAAGATCGCTTTCCGGCGATGGTATGAGATTGTCTATAAGCATTATTATGCCCATGCCGCCAAGAAATGAGGCGAGCGCGATCCATATTCCGCTTATGCTGTGTACAGAAGAAAGATAATCCTGAGATTTGGCGAACATTTCCTCAAATGAAATGTAAAGCATAATGCCGGCTGAAAAACCGAGTATTGCAGACAGGAATTTTTTATTGTTCATAGATGTAAAGAGCGCCGCAATGCTGCCTATGCCTGTCGCAAGTCCTGCGAGAAGGGTGAGCAGCATTGCCATTGAAACGTTATCATACATATTATTCACCCTTTCATGGAAAAATCATATATTATAATATTAATCTGTGTGCAAAATTGTGAATTGCGGAAAAATAAATAAAAAATAAAAAAGTGCTTGACAAAAACAAATAAATGTGGTATTATATACAAGATTGAGAAAACAAGCAGAACTATCCGTTCTCACCGTCAGCTTTTATGTGTAGCGGTAAATACAGCTCTGATAATATCAGAATTGTTGTGTGCGGATGTTAGTTCATTCGCTTTTTTATTTGTTTTTGGACTTTATGATTTAGAAGGAGGGGTTTACCATTAGTAAGAATGAGTTACAGGTTAACGAGATGATCCGAGATAATGAATTAAGAGTTATTTCAGGTGACGGTGAGATGCTTGGTATCATGGATGCGAGAGCAGCACAGAAAATCGCTAACGAAAGAGGTCTTGACCTTGTCAAGGTTTCGCCGAACGCGAAACCGCCGGTTTGCAAGATAATGGACTTTGGCAAATACAAGTTTGAGCTTGCAAAGCGCGAGAGGGAGAACAGAAAGAATCAGAAGGTAGTGAATATAAAAGAGGTTCAGCTTTCACCTTCTATCGACACGAATGATTTCAACACAAAAGCCAAGCAGGCTATGAAGTTCTTGAAATCAGGCGACAAAGTGCGTGTAAAGGTTCGTTTCAGAGGCCGTGAACTAAGTCATTCGGAAATTGGTAAAGCCTTGCTTGATAAATTTGCTGAGACAGTAAAGGAAGTAGGAACAGTTGAAAAGCAGGCTAAGCTTGAGGGACGTAATATGATTATGTTCATTTCTCCGATAGCACAGTAATTTCAGAGAAGGAGTGTAAGACTATGGCTAAGACAAAGATAAAGACACATAGAGGTGCAGCTAAGAGATTCAGCCTTACGAAAAACGGTAAGGTTAAGAAGAACAGAGCGTTCAGAAGACATATCCTGAACAAGAAGACCACAAAGAGAAAGAGACATTTGAGAAAGCAGGCATACTGCTCAAAGGCAAATGCTTCAGTGATCAAGAAGCTCATCCCTTACAAATAATTCGGAAAGGTAGGTAACAGATAAATGGCAAGAGTTACAGGTGGAATCGCAACAAGAAGACGTCACAATAAGGTATTAAAGCAGGCTAAGGGTTACTACGGCGCATTGAGCAAGCAGTATCGTTCAGCAAACCAGGCTGTTATGCGCGCAATGGCTAACGCTTACGTAGGCAGAAAGCACAAGAAGAGAGATTTCAGAAGACTTTGGATAGCAAGAATCAGCGCTGCTACAAAGATGAACGGCATGAACTATTCAACATTCATGGATGGTCTTAAGAAGGCTAACATAGACATGAACAGAAAGGTTTTGTCAGAGATCGCTATAGCTGATCCAGCTGCATTCGCAAAGCTTGTTGAAGCTGCAAAGGCTGCAAGAGCATAATCGTATTTATGATAAGCATATTACTGCGCGTTTTACGCGCAGTTTTTTGTTTTAAGAAATGAGAAATGTTTTTATCCATAAATTCCCTGATCGTTTTCTTTTCGCGCAGGCATAAAACAACAAAAAATACAGATAATATTTGTGCAAGTAAAATTGATGCAAAGGAGATAAATCGTATATGAAAGCAACGGGAATTGTAAGAAGGATAGATGATTTGGGCAGAGTGGTTATCCCAAAGGAAATTCGACGTACAATGAGAATACGGGAAGGGGATCCCCTTGAAATATTTACAGAGAAGGACGGAGAGGTCATATTCAAGAAATATTCTCCGATAGGCGAGCTGGGTGATTTCGCTGTGAATTATGTGGAAACACTCGCGAAGGCGAGCGGGCACGCGGCATGCATAACAGACAGGGATAACGTTATAGCCGTATCGGGAATACCTAAAAAAGAACTTGTGGAGAAAAAAATATCGCATGAACTGGACGATCTTCTAAATGACAGGGAATCGGTGACGTATGAGTCCGGAAGAACGATTTCCGTGGCTGACGGCAATGATAAATATAATGCAGGTGTGGTGGTGCCGATAGTGTCAGAGGGAGATACGATAGGCTCTGTCATGTTTGTAATGCGTGACGGTGAAAAGCCAACGGAGATCGAGGAAAAGCTCGCTCAGACGGCGGCGGGATTTCTCGGTAAGCATATGGAAGGTTGAATAGGGGGGAGTTTTGCAATATCAGTTTTTGTTGTGAAACTCCCTTTAATATTAAATATATTTAATAAATCAGTGTACGATATTTACATATATTTATGTAAAAAAGATATGTAAAATGTTATAATATCACAATTGCAAAAAATGTAAAAAAATGTTATAATCATATTGTAAATTGATCGGTATTGGAACCTTTTCATAATGTTTAATCAAAAGGAGAAGAAAAATGACTAACTCATTCTCAGATGTGGCAGCAAATGCGGCTCCAACAGTAGGCAAGCTTAGTGTTATCACAATGAAAGGCTGTGAGCAGTTTACTGCAAGAATTGATGAATATTTAAAGTCAATGCGCGGTGATGATGTAGACACATATGTAACTCATGTGACTTGTCCGAGATTCGGAACAGGCGAGGGAAAATGTGTTGTTGACGAAACGGTAAGAGGTCATGACGTGTATATTATATGTGACTGCTTTAATCATGGCGTTACATACAAAATGTACGGTTATGAGAACCATATGAGCCCTGACGACCATTATCAAGATCTTAAGAGGATCATATCGGCCATGGGCGGAAAAGCGCGCCGTGTTACTGTTGTTATGATGATGTTGTATGAGGGAAGACAGCACAGAAGAAGCGGACGCGAATCACTTGACGCGGCTTTGATGCTTCAGGAATTGACACAGATGGGCGTTGCAAACATTATAACGTTTGACGCGCACGATCCGCGTATATCAAACTCTATCCCGCTTTCAGGATTTGATGATGTACAGCCGACATATCAGATGATAAAAGCTATTACAAGAGCTATACCTGATATCAAGCTCAACAAGTTTGATACGATAGTTATATCGCCTGATGAAGGTGGTATGTCGAGATGTATGTATTACAGCTCAGTGCTCAAACTCGATTTGGGTATGTTCTATAAGCGTCGTGATTATTCACAGATAGTAAACGGAAAGAATCCGATCATCGCCCATGAATATCTCGGCAGAGATGTTAAGGACAAGGATGTAGTTATAGTTGATGATATGATATCATCAGGTGAATCTATAATAGACGTAGGTAAGAAGCTTAAGGCGCAGGGCGCAAAGAGAATTTTTGTTTTTGCTACGTTTGGCTTGTTTGTAAACGGTCTTGAGGTAATGGAGGAGGCTTACAGAGAGGGCGTTATAGATAAGATATTCACTACAAACCTTATTTACAGAAACCCTGGTCTTGCTTCACGTGAATGGTATTTTGAGGTTGATATGTCAAAATATGTATCATTGCTCATAAATACTCTTAACCATGATGAGACTATATCAGGACTTCTTAATCCTGTAAACAAGATCCACGCTCTCGTTGAAAGACTTGGAAATAAATAATTTGAATATAATAAATGCAGATAGCGAAAAATGTGCGCTGTCTGCATTTTTTTCTATTATTAATAAAATATTTACATATAGATATTGATTTTTAGATAAATTCGTGTTATTATATTGAGTGTGCCAATATTACATACGATTCTTTATATATGATCAGGATCGTTAATACGAAAGGAGAAAAAAATAAATGGCTAAAAAATATTCATCAAATACATCGGGAAATTCACTTGTTATCGTTATGATCGTAGTGATAGTTGCAGTGCTTGCATTAGGAGTATGGGCTGTGTGGGGAACCATTTCTACTAATGTGAGAAACAATCAGCTTGCAAACGGGGCAGAACCTACAGTAGAGGAACTGTCGGATCAGTCTGGAATGGAAATTGATGAGTTCCTTGCCCAGTATGGTGTTGCAGATCAAGGTCTTGACGGATCATCACTTATGTCAGAAATGACAGATCCTATGACATTGACAAATTACGCGTCATTTATGGGTGTGAGCCTTACAGAGGACGATTTTGCGGATTTCAAGACAACAAACGAGATAGCTGATGATGTGACAATGGATACAACAGATCCTGATATCAAGTCACAGTATTATATGTATGCATATCAGAAGCAGATGGAAGAGCAGGCAGCAGCGCAGGCGGCAAGTGAAGCGAGCGCTGACACTGCGGCAGATACTGCAACAGCAGATACAGCATCAACAGATACAACATCAGCAGATACAACAGCAGATACAGCAACAACAGATACTGCTGCTGAATAATGAGATTTAAATGAAGTTAAGAAAGGATCATTGTCATGAGTGAAGAAAATAAGAATCTGAATGAAGAAGAGAAGGAAACTGAAGCTGTAGAAAACGAAGCTGTAGAAAACGAAGCTGCAGAAACAGCTGAGGTTACAGAAACTGAAACTACTGAGCCAGCTGAAACATCAGAGATACCGGAAGCAGAAATGGCAGAGGAAGCAAATGAAGCTGTATCTGATGAAGAAGTGAATGAGATGCCGGAAACAGAAGGGATCGAATTTACGGAAAATGCAGAGGGAATAGAGTTAGAAGAAAA
>CALXSW010000215.1 GCA_944391255.1 uncultured Clostridia bacterium
GTGGGTAAAGGCGATGAATATAAGCCCTTTCGAGCAGGGTAACATATTTAACCGCGACCCGCTGCGCAATAAGAAGCTGCTTATGCATAAGCACGAGATCCTTAAGCTCTCGCAGAAAATAAAAGAAAAAGGATTTTCACTCGTTCCGCTTAAGGTTTATCTCAAAGGCTCAAGAGTAAAGGTGGAGCTTGCTCTCGTTCAGGGTAAAAAGCTATATGACAAACGCGAAACGATCGCTAAAAGAGACGCGCAGCGCGAAATGGACAGAGCGGCGCGCAACAGAATGAAATACTGATAAAAAATCTTAAAACAAAATAACAAAGGATATGATCTTAATTGGAAAACAATAATGTACTTGGAACAGCGCCCATAGGCAGGCTTATAATAAAAATGTCGCTGCCTACGATAGCGGCGCAGATAGTTAATCTGCTCTATAACATAGTTGACAGAATGTTTGTAGGACGCATACCCGGCGTCGGATCATTGGCTCTCGCCGGACTCGGCGTCACATTTCCGATCATAATGCTTATATCGGCATTTGCCATGCTCGCGCAGATGGGCGCGCCGTTAGCGTCGATAGAGATGGGCAGAAACGATTATAAGCGCGCTGAAAAATATCTCGGAAACAGCGTTACGATGATGATATTCTTTTCCGTTGTTCTCGCCGTATTTTTCTATATCACAAAGGATAAAATACTTCTCGCTTTTGGAGCGAGTGAAAACACCCTTCCCTATGCTTCGGAATATATTTCAGTCTATTTAATAGGCACTTTATTCGTGCAGGCCACTCTGGCTCTAAACCCATATATTACAAATCAGGGATTTTCAAAAACATCTATGGCTACGATCTGCATCGGAGCAGTAATGAATATAATCCTTGACCCGATATTTATCTTTGTATTTGAAATGGGCGTAAAGGGCGCGGCGCTTGCAACTATTATATCACAGCTTGTATCGTGTGTGTGGGTATTAAAATTTTTGACAGGCAGGAAAACGCTTATCAAAATAAGGCTTTCAAATCTTATGCCGAACAAAAAGATAATTCTAACGACATTGGCGCTTGGCGTTTCACCGTTTATAATGAACGCGACAGAATGTATTATACAGCTCACATTCAACACCGGAATGATCAAATACGGAAACGATATGTACGTTGCTATAATGTCAATACTGTTCAGCGTAATGCAGTTCGTATGGCTTCCGCTGTCCGGACTCGCGCAGGGCGTTCAGCCTATTATAGGATTTAACTACGGCGCCGGAAACAACGAGCGTGTGAAAAAAGCATTCCGTTCACTGTTGACGATCTGCATGGTTTTCTCTGTAGTCGTAATAGCCGTTATAGAGCTTGTACCGGGCGGATTTCTCGCCTTGTTCTCAAACGATGCGGAACTTATAAACACAGGTAAAAACGCGCTTCGCCTGTTTATGGCAGGTATGGCTGTTATGGGCGCACAAAGCGCATGCCAGCAGACATTTTTAGCTCTTGGTCAGGCAAAGATATCAATGTTCCTTGCGATCCTGAGAAAAATAATACTGCTGCTGCCGCTTGCGATCATACTGCCTATGATAGGCGGTCTCGGTGTTTGGGGACTGTTCCTCGCTGAGCCTATAAGCGATGTTCTCGCAGCTGCCACCACGACAACACTTTTTATGATACGCAGCAAGAAAATCTTAAAATAAGATCCTATCGCAAAGCGCCGGAAAACTTTTTCTGTATTCCCTCGCTTTGCTGATATCAATGGAGGTGTCTATGACATCTCCTCTTTTTTTCGCCTCGCTTATCACACTGCCGTACGGCGACACGACCATTGAACCGCCGGAGTATTCCACTCCCTCATTCACCCCGGCGCAGCCGCACGACGCGAAAAACGCCTGATTTTCAAGCGCTCTCGCCGGAGTTAGTATTCTCCAATGCTCCGCTCTTACCGCGGGCAAAGCATAGCAGCTTAGCATTATTTCCGCTCCCCGCTTCGAAAGCGCGCGGTACAGCTCGGGAAAACGCAGATCGTAGCATATGCTCATCCCTACGATGCCTATATCAGTTTTACAAACCGTTATATCCTCGCCCCTGCTTATATACTCCGCCTCGTCAGCGAAAAGATGGATCTTTCTGTACTTCCCCTTTATATCGCCGTTTCTGTCTATAAAAAGCGCCGTATTATACAGCTTTCCGCCGTCCTTTTCGATAAAGCTGCCCGTAAATATATTTGTTTCACATTCCCTCGCCATATCAGACAGCGCCAAAACAGTTTCGCCGCTGTCAGTTTCGGCATTTGCGCTGTACTTGTCATATGAGAAAAAACCCGTGTTCCACATCTCCGGCAAAAGCACAAGATCGCTCTCTCCGCTCTTTTTTATCGTTTCGCATATATTCCTTATACGTTCTTCCTTTGAGTCGCTGTCGCGATGCTCCGACTGTATAGTTACGATCCTCATATTCATCATCCCTTTCTTTCCGCTATCGTATCATATACGAGAGTATTTGTCAATATTTACAGCCAAAAGAAGCCCGCATTCCTGCGGGCTTCTCTAATACTTAGCGAACTATTTTTCTTTACAGATTATTTAACCTGGAAAGTAAGGTCAGCACCCTCTGAATCCTTTAAAACATATGACTTGCTTGTGTCAATTCTAAGACCTGCAAGCTCTTCATCTGTTTTCTGCATATCATATATAGCCTGAGCTACTATTTCTGCATTCTTCAAAGCACCATAATATGATGAATGAAGCTGATCCTGCTGCGCGCCGTCAAAATATACATTGAAATTCTTTCCTGTGTATTCTCTACTTGAAGCGTCATCAGCTTTAGTTGTGCTGTAATATGCAAAACTGAGACTCGAAAGATCTATGTATTTTGCTCCTATCTCTTGTGATACTTCAATAAGATCTGATGCCAACTGTACACTCTGCTTCCAGCCTGTTCCATGTACAGATGCATTAGGCGTTACAAAAATAACTGTAATTCCCTTTTCATCACATTCCTGCTGAACAAGCTTTACAATATTCTGCATTTCTACGGCTGTGCTGTAGTTTTTGTCGTTATATCCGCACTCGAACAGGAGATAGTCGCCCGGTTCACTGTTGAATATTACAGAATGGAACACTGAATCGTAAAGCCCTTTAGCATAGTTACCGCTCTCAGCAAGGTTGGTCACATTCATGTCATCTGTAACAAACTTATCAAATACCTGACCCCAGCCAGTCTGAGCATCGCCTGCTGCCGGAACTCCATCACCGTCAGCATCTGCGAATGTATCATAATAGTTAGCTACGAGTGAATCACCAAGGATATATACATGTGTCTTTCTGTCAACTATTGAAGGAGCTTTTTTAACAACGATTGACTCCATATTTGAATCAGTGTCTCTCATTGTAACAACAGCATTTCCACCCGATACCTTAACGTCCTTAACCGTATAGTAAGAACCGCTTGTTGCTCTTCCTTTACCATACTGGTCTACATTCTGACCAACCATATTTCCGTTTACAAATATGTCGGCTCTTTCACCGTTAGCCTTCTTGAACGTGAAATCGTACAAACCATCTG
>CALXSW010000216.1 GCA_944391255.1 uncultured Clostridia bacterium
TATGGCCTATTGCGTAGTCGTCGGGATTGCGAACGTCTATAAGCAAAGCTCCGTTTTCCATAAGGCTGTATGCTTCTTCTGCTGATATAAGCTTGCTTGCTTCAACAGAGTCAGTTGGAATGGTGCGGTATGAAGGCTCGATCATTCTCACGATGACAGCCGCCGCTTCCGCGCGAGTAAGCGGATCATAAAGATGAAAAGCGCCGTCATCACGGCCTATAAGAATACCCTTTACATAGACCTGAGCTATATGCATAACGCATGTATGGCATGAGTACAGGTCGGGAAGTACCTCTGCATCCTGCCAGTTCTCGTTGTCCGTTTCGTCTAAAAGCTTTCCGAGTGACTCATGTACGATTCTTGCTACAGACTGCCTCGTTATAGGCTCATCAGGGAACAGTGTTTCCAGATCTGTTATTATGTTGTTTTTCAGTCCATATTCCATATACCCCGAATACCATCTATCATCTGACGGTTCTATTTCACCTATGTTGCTTTTTATTATCATCGCTGTAAATTGCGCGTTTGTGACTGTATCATCAGGATGGAAAGAGCCGTCCTCCATGCCGTTTATCATGCCGCGTTCAGATAGCAGTTCGATGTATTCCTTTGCCCAGTGGTCTTGAATATCGGGAAATGAGCTGTCTGCTGACACTGATGACGAAATGCAGCAGACAGCGGCTGTAAGGGCCGCCGCTGTCTTTATCATAATTTTTTTATTCATAATATTACTGCACATCCTCAAAACCCATAAGAACACCGTTTATCGTGAAGTTCTCAAATGTTACAGCGTCAGATGAAGCGTCATAGTCGCCGTTTGATGCATAGAATCCTACCTGAAGAGTATCTGCGCTGTTGAGGTTTGACTGAGTTCTTGTTTCAAGCTCGTTCCATGTTTCACCGCCATCAATACTGAAATAGCCCTTGAATACGTCACCGGACTTTGTAAGTCTGAGCTTGCATTCAGTGCTGCCTGAATCGGCTGTGTAAACATTTTCAGAACCAGCTACTCCATCTGTGTTCATAGTCGTCATGAATACGTTTCCACCGTAAGCGCTGTGATATCTGCGCATTACTGTGACTTGGTTGCCGTCACCGGTATACGCTATAAGCGCGGCTCTCTGGTAGTCTGCAGCAGGCTTATATTTGACTGTTACTTCGGCTGTGAACTCGTCACGCGTATTTTCAGCTACCGGAATGAGGAATAGATTTTCAACAGATCCTCGTCCGTCTGCCGTTCCCCAAAGGTCGCCCGACTGTGTCTTTATAGTAACGCTGTTTTCGGAATCTACAGAATAATTCATTATATTTTTCCTTGTAACGCTCCAGCCCGGCTGCTCGTTGAAAACAAATGTTTTAGACTCTGTAAGAGGTGTATTCTGTGAATCCCACATAAATGCTTTGACTGTTGTTTCCTCATCGCCGAAATCAAGATCTGAATCCACATTTACCGTTTCAAGAGGAGCAAGCTCTTTCGAGTCTGTAAATACGTCTTTCAATGTTCCGTCCTGGTTATATGTTGCGGCGTAGAAATTCACGGTCTGCTTTGTGCTGTTAAGGTTTGTAGCATTAAAATGTACATTTGTGTCGCCGCTTATATTTGCGAGATATGTGTAATCACTGTCATCTGACAACGGTGATATTCTTATAGTTACATTGTCGCATGCCGCAAGACCTGATACTGAGAATACTCCGTCAGTATTAAGAGTTGTTTCTTTTGACCAGATATCCTTTACAACGTATCCTTCAGCGTTTTCAAACTTCTCTTTGTCTGCCATTTTATTGCCGATAAATGACATTATCTTGTCAACGTCAACAGAATATGTCTTGCTGTCATCTGTCTGCTTTATGTTTATGAATGACAGAGCCACGTCACCGTTTGCGAGAGGCTTTGCAAGAATGTCTACACGATCTGTTATTTCTGTGTATGATGTGTCCGGATTGTTAGGTATGGCGGAGCTGTATATTCTCTTTGCCTGTATTCCGAGCGGATCCTGGTTGAGCGCGATAGCGTCTGCGTTCGCGATTATGTTCCAGTTGTCATCGCCTTTCTGGACTTTTCTCAGATCAATACCGAGCATGAGCGGTGAGTTCATCATACACCACATTGTCATATGAGTTTTACTCATTGTAGTCGTTATGCCGTTCATTCCGATAACGAGCATATCAGGATCGTTCCAGCCCTTGTCAAGCCCTGCGAATTCGTTCATTACTACAGCCTTGTTGTATTGTGAAACTATGCTTGCTGTTCCGTTGCCGCTCCAGTTAGCGCTTCCGCCTACACCGACATGGAATGATATATCGTTAAGTATACGCCATGAGTTACCAACTTTATATCCCCAGTTCTGAGGCTGAGTCTTTCCCCATTCGCATAGCGATAGAACTGTGTCATGGTTTGGATCGTATTTGTTTAAACCGTCCAAAAGCGCTGCGTATGAGTAAAGAGTGTTTTCCTGACGTCTGTGGTTCATAAGGCGAAGTGTATTTTCTCCTGCCTTAAGATCTATCTTTATCGCTTCGCTGTCTATATATGTCGATAATCCGCCGCTGTCAGGCATCATATCGTCGTAGTATCTCGTTTCGTTATCCATATCTCCGACAGCGACCTGCAGCCAGTTTCCGCTTCCGTTTTCAGCGCCTGAGGCATAGTTTACAACGAGATCATATTCTCCGTCCGCCGGAGCGTTTATTGTAAACGCAAGCTCGCTCCACATATCGCCCACAGGAGAAACTCCGGTGTTTGTGCCGTCTTTTGTTCCTAAGTTGTTTACATAGTTACCGCTTGTGTTCTTTGATCCGCCGCTTCCGAGAAGTGTTCCGTCCGAAACAGCGTTCAATGTTGTTGACAAACCTGTTCCGCTTACGGTTATTGAGCGTATGCGCGGTGTGTAGACATATTTGGCATTTGCTCCGTCCGAGAAAGTGGCGTTATCCCAGAGGTAGTAGCAGTTGTCTACCTTCAAAAAGTCAACGCCCCATTCCTTGTATGTTTGAGCGTCAAGATCCTCGTAGCCGGCTGTTCCCACAGCGGCGCCGGCACAAAGATTCGTTCCGATATCGTTATACATTCCGAACTTAAGACCTTTATCGTGGATGTAATCGGCGAGAGCTTTAAATCCGCTCGGGAATTTCTCCTCGTTATTTGAGAGCTGGCCGTCCGCATCTCGCTCGCTCTTATAACATCCGTCATCGAGGACTATGTATTCATATCCAAGCTCGTCGAGGCCGAGATCTATGAATGCGTCCGCCATTGCCTTTGTCGTTTCTTCTGTGTTCGCGCTTCCAAATGGATTCCAGCTGTTCCAGCCCATAGCCGGAAGTCTGCCCTGTTTTTTGTTCAATAGAACGTCGCCGTTAGAAAATGCGGGAAACATATATGCTGAATCTGATATGACCGGCGGATGTTCACGCGATGTGGTCAAAGCCATTGCTGAAAGCGGTGATAAAATACTTGCTGTTGTCATGATAATAACTCCTGTTGATAGTTTTTTGTTCATTCGGATGATTCCTTTCTTGTTTGTTTTATATGGTCTGCGCGTTTTTGTCGCAGACACATATGTATTGTATTTTCCGTAACAACATATTTCTATTTTATCATAAAACAGTTGTTAAATACATGACAATATGTTGACATATGGGGTTAAAATGTGATATCATATAGTACGGAGGAAACACTATGGAATACTTTATGAATGTGTATTATGTATATACGAAATTTGCGCCTACAGATCTTTATCCGGTGCAGTATGGAGAGGAAAATTGCCGGCGCGGACACGCTTTCGGCCCGTGTATACGCAGCAATTATCTGCTTCATTATGTTTATTGCGGGAAAGGCATATTTAGAGCTGACGGAAGAGAGTACGAACTGAGCAGGGGACAGATGTTTTTGATAAAACCCGGACAGCTTACATATTATAAGGCTGATGATGATGAGCCTTGGCTCTACAGATGGATAGAGCTGAACGGCAGTATCGCGTACAGGTTTTTCAGTACATTATGTAAAAAATATGATGGTCAGGTGTTTTCAGATGATGAGGATATGTCTGTCGGAAGAGCGTTATTGGACATTGTCGAAAGCGAGAGCATGAGCTTTGAACGGGCGATGGTAAAGCTGTGGGAATTTTTTTCGGCATTTTCTGAACTGCCTGAGAACGGAGAGATACTCTCATCGCAGGAGCATATAAAAAAAGCGGAGAGCTTTATAAAAATAAATATCCATAAAAAAATTACGGTATCAGATGTGGCTAAATATGTGGGAATAGACCGAAGTTATCTTTCAAGGCTGTTTCGTGAGATCAAGCATGTATCGCCGCAGCAGTATATTTTATCGATGAAAATGGATATCGCCGCAGGATATATGAAAAACAGCGATATATCGATAAAAGAGGCGGCGCAGAGCGTCGGCTATTACGATTCGCATGTGTTCAACAAAGCGTTTAAAAACAGATTCAATGTATCGCCGTCAGAATGGCGTGAAAAAAAGATATGGAATAAATTTATAATATGAAATACAAAAAACGGAGTATGTATTTTTGAACCGACCCCCAAAAGTTAGACCAAAAATTTAACGATTGGGAGGTCAGTTCATTTTAATATTTGCTCCGTTTTTTAATAATAAATATCAATAGTTTTCAGCATAAATCTCAAAATATGCCTGAGGGTGGTTGCATGTAGGACATACTTCAGGCGCTTTTGTGCCTGTAACTATATGACCGCAGTTGCGGCACATCCATACTTTTACCTCACTCTTTTCAAATACCTTAGCCATTTCAACATTTTCAAGAAGAGCGCGGTATCTGTCCTCGTGATGCTTTTCTATCGCTGCCACGAGTCTGAATTTTGCCGCGAGCTCCGGGAAGCCTTCTTCCTCAGCCGTTTTCGCAAAACCGGCATACATATCAGTCCATTCATAATTTTCGCCGTTAGCAGCCGACAAAAGATTTTCCGCTGTAGTGCCTATGCCGTTCATTTCCTTAAACCAAAGCTTTGCATGCTCCTTTTCATTTTCAGCAGTCTGCAAAAACAGTGCGGCTATCTGCTCGTAACCCTCTTTTTTGGCAACTGATGCGAAATAGGTGTATTTGTTTCTCGCCTCTGACTCGCCTGCAAAAGCCGCTTCAAGATTTTTTTGTGTTTGTGTTCCGTCGTATTTGCTCATAATTTTTCTCCTTTTGAAACACTGGGTGGATGTTGTGCAAAATACCGGTATGGATACCGGAAAAATAATAAAACCGACCAGTTTCTGTAAAAATATCATGTATTTCCGAAATGTCGCGCGCTGTATTTATTATATCCGGAAATTATGAATATTATGATATACAGATGTACCGATCGGCATTAATATATTCTGTTATTATGATGTGCGCATTGCATTTTTTTGACTGTTGTCTATAAATTCATTATACTAATTAATGTGATAAATGTCAATATAAAAATAAGAAAAATTATTAAAAATTTATGATAAATTTATATGAAGAAAAGAATGGTAAATAATATAAAATAAAAAGAAAAAGCTTTGCATTTTTTGCAAAGCTTATGGTACGCGATCAGGGGTTCGAACCCTGGACACCCTGATTAAGAGTCAGGTGCTCTACCAACTGAGCTAATCACGCATTTTGTTTTGTTATCTCCTGAACACAAGATATATGATACCATAAAAAAGCAAATTTGTCAATACTTTTTTTAAAAAAATTAAAAATTATTTTATGATCATAAAATAATAGAGAAAAAACAGTGGAACGGCGCGTTATTTCCTATAAGGATCTATAGTCATACAAAATACACAAAAGAACGCTATGCCGATTGTTCAAAATCCCGATTGTGTTATTTGCACAAAATAATAATTGACAAAGGTCAAAAATTGTGATATCATACATAGTGTAAAAGGACAATTAAATTATACGGAACGTTACCAGCGTTAATGGGCGTAACCAACTATTCAATGTATCGGCTATTCTGATATGTTTGTTTAGGTTGGTTTTTTTATTTCACATAAGAAAATTATCGGAAGCAAAACACGAATAAAGATCCGGTTACCGGGGATATTCTTTTATATATGAGCGCCGGAGGGATAAATAAATGACGATAAAAAAAGTGATAAATAACAATATTGTAAGCGTTGTTGATGAAAGAGGGCGAGAGCTTATCGTTTCCGGCCGAGGAGTAGGTTTTGGGAAAAAAGCGGGCGATGAGGTAAGCAGGGAAAATATAAGGAAAATATATAAGATGACAAGCACAGATGTGCAGCGCCGTCTTATAGAGCTGCTTGATGAGATTCCTTATGAGCATCTTAAGCTTACAGAGGAGCTTATAGATATAATAAGATCTGAAATACCGTATGAGATAAGCGAGAATTTTATTCTTACGCTTGCTGATCATATAAGCTTCGCGATAAAACGCAGAGAAATGGGAATGGAGTTTTCTAATCCTCTTCTTGACTCTATAAGGGAATATTATCCTGAAGAATACAGGCTTGGAGAAAAATGTGTAAAGCATATAGCGAAAAAGACAGGCGAAGATCTCGGCGCAGATGAAGCCGGAACGATAGCCGCGCATATAGTAAACGCCGAGCTTAACACGAGTATGAATAAGACATACAAAATAACAGCGGCTATAAATGACTGTGTGAGAGTGGCTGAAAAATTTTATAAAATGGAATTTGACAAGACTTCGTTTGAATTTTTGCGGCTGTCTGTTCATTTGAGATTTTTCATACAGAGGGTTTTAGATGAAAAATACAGCGGTGATGAACAGATAGAAAAAGAATTATCAGATGTTGTAAAAAGCGTGTTCAAAACGCATTATGACTGCGCTGTGAGCATAGCTTCATATATAAAATACAAGCATAAAAGAAATGTGAATGAGCCGGATATAATATATCTGGCTATAGAATTAAACAGATCGATGACAGCAGAAAAATAATGATCGAATTGAGGAAGGTGGATTTTCTATGATCAAAATTTCAGGAAAAGGCGTATGCGGAGGTATAGCTATAGGAAAAGTCTCGAAGTTTGACAGGGGCGATGTAAAGGTAAAGCGCGCGCATGTTGAGGATGTGGAAAAGGAAAAAAAGAGATATGAAGCGGCGAAAGCGGCGGCGGAGCAGGAGCTTGATGAGATATATAAGAAGGCGCTTGTGGAAGTCGGAGAGGCAAACGCGCAGATCTTCGAGATCCATAAGATGATGCTTGATGATGACGATTATAACGACTCTATCATAAATATAATAGAAACACAGGCTGTGTCGTCGGAATATGCGGTGGCAGTTACAGGCGATAATTTTGCGCAGATGTTCGCGGCTATGGATGACGCGTATATGAACGCGAGATCGGCTGACGTCAAGGACATATCAAACAGGCTTATAAAGAACCTGTCAAAAGAGAGCGGCGGCGGAAGTGATGTTAATGAAGCGGCAATAATATGCGCAGATGATCTTGCGCCAAGTGAAACAGTATCGCTTGACAAGAGCAAGGTCCTCGCGTTTGTCACGGCGTACGGCTCATCAAATTCGCATACGGCTATTCTCGCGAGAACCATGAATATTCCGGCTGTAATAGGCACGGGTGAAGAAATGTTAAAGGCTGTAGATAATGCGGAGCTTATCATAGTTGACGGAAAAGCCGGAGTTATATATATAGATCCTGACGATAAGACTATCGAGGAAATGAGGGAAAAGCAGAATGCGGACGCTAAACGCCGCGAGCTTTTAGATCAGCTTAAGGGTAAGGAAAATGTGACGCTTGACGGCACTAAGGTAAATATATTTTCAAATATAGGCAGTATAAACGACATAGGCGCCGTATTGACGAATGACGCCGGCGGAATAGGCCTTTTCAGAAGCGAGTTTCTCTATCTTGAAAGCGAGGACTTCCCAACAGAGGAGGAACAGTTTAGAGCGTATAAGAGAGTGCTTGAAAGCATGGCAGGCAAAAAGGTCATAATAAGAACGCTTGATATAGGCGCTGATAAGCAGGTGGATTATTTTGGACTTGGAAAAGAGGATAATCCGGCGCTTGGATATAGAGCTATAAGGATATGTCTAACTCAGCCTGAAATATTCAAGGTTCAGCTGAGAGCGCTTTACCGCGCGTCTGCTTATGGAAATCTTGGAATAATGTTCCCTATGATAACATCGGTTTCCGAGGTGGAAAAAATAATGAAGATAGTAGACGAGGTGAAGGCGGAGCTTTCAGAACAGGACATAATGTACAGCGATAGTATAGAGCTTGGAATAATGATCGAAACTCCGGCGGCGGCTATAATAAGCGATATGCTCGCGCCGATGGTCGATTTCTTCAGCGTGGGTACAAATGATCTTACGCAGTATACTCTTGCCTGCGACAGACAGAACTCAAAGATCGATGATTTTTGTGATACGCATCATGAGGCTGTGTTAAGGCTTATAGAACTTGCGGCAAAGAACGCGCATGATAACGGTATATGGATAGGCATATGCGGAGAGCTTGCGGCAGACACAACGCTTACAGAGCGATTCTTGAGAATGGGTATAGATGAGCTGTCAGTTTCGCCTGGCCATGTTTTAAACCTCAGAAATACTGTAAGAAACCTTGATCTGAGATAACACCGGGAGGGAGTTATGGATTATGGTGAGTGCGCGCAAAGTATTTGTAACGCTTTGGGCGGAGATGAAAATATACTTAATGTGTCGCATTGCGCGACGCGGCTGAGATTTATTACAAAAAGCACGGAAAAATGCGATATAAAAGCGATCGGAAAAATAGACGGAGTCAAGGGCGTGTTCAAAGCTGCCGGACAGCTGCAGGTGGTGATCGGCAGCCATGTAGCTGAATTTTATGAGGTGATCGTAAAGCATGGCACAGTGCTTTCGCAGATGAATGATCATGCTAAACCTTATGCTAAGCAAACGATAGAGATTTCGGCGCCTGTCAGCGGGAGAATAATACAGATTGAGGATGTTGATGATGCTGTTTTTGCGAGCGGAGTCCTTGGCAGGGGTGTCGCTGTTGTTCCGGATGATACCTCTGTACGCGCCCCGTTTAACGGATCGGTAATAT
>CALXSW010000217.1 GCA_944391255.1 uncultured Clostridia bacterium
GTGAGAATAGATGAGGGCTAGGTTCTCAAGCTATATCCGCGCAGCGGACTCGAATTTAAATTCAGATTACAGCTTAACAACACAGTCGGAATAATCGACAGCGATTATTATTACAGCGACAACGAGGGGCATATATTTATAAAAATAACTAATGATACGCATGAAGATAAAACAGTTGAATTAAACAGCGGTTCAGCTTTTTGTCAGGGTATATTCGTAGAATACGGCATTACAGTTGATGATGACGCAGACGCGGAACGCAACGGCGGTTTTGGTTCGACAAGCAACTAACTCATATTATAAATTAAATACACATTATATAGGTAGAAACTCATATATGCGAATAATATTTAAAGGCTGAGGGAATATAAAAAATTCTCCTCAGCCTTTATATTAATATATGCCATTCGCTATCTCAACTATCTTATCAATCAATATATAGACAGTGCTGCCGAGATTATGCGGCCACCGCTCTTTTTTTCTGCCGCGCAAATCTTTTGCCCTGTCTATCGCTTTTTTTACCTTTTCTATACTGTAATCAGTATGGACTATATGTTTTTTTCTTACAAGCGGAGCTTTCGCGTCATTTTTTAACCTTTTTCTGAAATGTGCCGTTCGCTCATATTGGTGCGTGCGCGTTACAGCGTATCTGTAATCATCGTGATTTACATCAGTATGATGCAGCAGCAGCCACACCTCAAAAAACGGATTACTTATCGCATATTTATAATTTTTTCTGTCGCATTCGTCAAGCGTATTATTCCACGCTTCAATATTATGCGGACTGGTATGATCATCGACATCGGCTATTATCCAGAATTCATCCTCCGGATGCTTGTCAAACTCATATGTTGCAGCCTCTCGTTTTCTGAATCTATCTATTTTTTCCACAAGCTGCTTTGGACTGCTCTTTCCGAGATCGCTTATCTGCTCATGAGTTCTGTCATCTTTTCTGGTTTTAACGGCTTCCTCCATCACAGATACGAACCGTATCTTGCTTTTCACACCATGAAACATCTCAGATATCATCTCAAAATATTCTTCCTCTGTAACCTGTCCCTCACATGATATGAATATTATTTTCCCCGATGTAGGGCGCTTACTGCGTTTTAATGTCACCGCATGTCTATTCGATAAAGCAGGCATTACTGTTCACCTCTTATCACCGGTATAGCGCCGAATCGTCCGTTAAGATAATCCTTCACTATGTTCTGACCTTCACCCAGATCAAAATCAGAAAATGGCTTTAGCAGCGTTTCACCAACGCTGTTTTTCTCTATAAACCAGATCTCCTCCTTTGCAAAATCTCTGAGATTTATGAGGTTCACATCATGCGCTGTAAAAACTATCTGGCTCAAAGCGTCCTCTGATTTCTGAGCGAATGTGTTAAGAATATATTTTGACAGCTTAGTATGCAGACTCCTGTCGATCTCATCAACAAAATAGATGGCGTTGCTTCCCTTCTCCATCTGGAACAGGATAGGCAACAGATCAAGAAGTCTTCTCGTTCCGTCAGACTCGTCATTTATATTAAAATGCACCGCCCTGTTGTTGAGCTTATGCTCAAATTTCAGCTGTAAAAGAGTTTTCTTGTTCTGTTCCTCAAAAAATACATAGTATTTGCCGTCAGAATTAAAAATTCCGCTGCTATTGTTCTCTATCTCGTCTATAAGCTCGTCCGGCAGACTTTTCTTTGCTGCAAGCTCCTGAAGACTTATCTTGTTTTCCTGTACCTTTATCCTGTTAACACCTGTGTCGAGCCGGCTCAAAGTCTTTGACAGAAATTCTCTGAAATCTTCGCCCTCTTTAAGCATTACAGGCAGCCACTGTATTTTTGAATATGGGAATATTATCTGTATTTTCTCAAACCAGCCCACTATTTTTTCAGCTCGCTCAATACCGTTCTCCTTGAGCTTATACAAAAACAGCTGATTTCGCTGATTCGATTTTATACTCGTTTTAAGTATCTCGGCAAGCTTTCTCTCCATGGATTCAACGCACCCAAATTCGTCCTCTATATCTATCTCCGTGTTCCCGTCCTCGTCCGTCGCTCTTGTGAATAACGGCACAAGCTCTTCATTCTTTAAAATCATAAGCCATTCTTCCGAAACGCGGTTTGCAGTAAGCGAAAATCCGTATTCATACACATTATTGTCAACATAGAACATAAACTGGAACAAGGATACGCCGTCTAAATCGGCAAGATTACCCTTATACTGCGGAACTCCCGTATTTTTTCCGCTCTTTTTCGACTCAACAATATAATCTCTCGCAAAACGAATAGACTCCACAAAAGCCGATTTGCCCGACGCGTTCGGGCCAAAAAATCCACCTCGCCTCAACACCTTTATTTTTGTTCCGTCCGCGTCAAGCGTTGTAAGGAACCGCTCGTCTGTGTTTTCGTCTGTTGGTATCATGCAAAATTCCACCGGATGCCCTATAGATTTGAAATTGCTGACTATATATTTCAGAAGCATGAAAACCACCTCCTCATCTGTTTTATCCGGTCAGATCTGAATTTATTTATTAATACTATTATATCATCTGCCACCTGCGAATGCAATATAAAATTAAGTTCTTATACAGTATTTTTCCATTATAACGCGGCCTTCTTCATCAAACTCAACACCCTCTGCCTCAAGCAGTTCTCTCTGTCTTCCGCCTCCGCCGAACGCGAACGTCTCAGCTGTGCTGCCGTCACGTCTTACTACTCTGTGGCACGGAATAACTCCCGGCTCCGGATTTACATGCAGCGCGTTTCCCACCGTTCTCGCCCATCTCGGATTTCCCGACAGCGCGGCCACCTGACCGTATGTGGCAACCTTGCCGCGCGGTATTTTTCTTACTGTTTCATATATTTTCTGATATGTGTTCATCGCTTTATATATTGTCCTTTCATATTATATCTCTATGATACCATATATGCTTTATTTTATCAATAGGCGCGAATATTGCAGTGTTACAATTTGTTTACAAAAACATGTTATAAACCACTTGAAATCGGTATATAATTATGGTATAATGACTATACTGAATCATTCACACGGGGCTGCAATGGCTTCGACGGGGGTGAGGAAGTTCGATAAGCGAGTAGTGGTTGAGGCAGCCACTTTAAAAGGTCTCAATTTAAATATAAACGCTAACGATACAGAATTAGCTTACGCTGCCTAATTGCGGCGTTGTCTCCCCTAAGCCTACCGCCGCTTAGGGCTTGGCATTATTTTATGCGGTGAACGTGAGTGAGTGATCGTTCCGGCACTTGCCACGCATTAGGAACTACTGATGTCGCAGCTTTGGTTGTGTAGCAGCGGCAAAGGGAATGTTAAACATAACCTGCACTCGGAGAAAGTCGGATGGATTTGCTTTCGGACACGAGTTCGATTCTCGTCAGCTCCACCAATGACAGATGGGACGGTTCTTTTGTGACAGAGGGGACGGTCCTTTTTTGTCACATTTGTTGCAAGGTTTATTTGTCATGGAGATTTTTGTTTTGCTAATGTTTTTAATTCTTTCACGTTAATCCTCTTATAAATATTGTGACAGGTAGAGATGACATTTTTTCTCTGCTATCATTTACCGTCAATCAGATAATCATATGAAACGTTAAAAATTTTCTTTAATGCCTGCAATTCAAAATCCGTTACATATCGCTTGTTCGTTTCTATGCGCGTTATTATATTTTTATCCATATCCATGCCTATAAGCTGCAATTCTCGGGCAAGATCACGCTGTGAAAATCCCACTTCTTTCCTCAGCAACTTTAATCGTTCGCCTATCAGATTTTTTCCATTTGCTGATGTTCTTTGTTTCATAACAAAACCCCTTGTATCATTTGTGAAAAAAGACTGTCATCTTATTTATCCTCGCTGACGATCACACCGTATTCTTTTTCAAACCTTTTTATTTCACGGTTAATCAGATATAATATTTCACCATTTATAGATCTACCCTCAAATTCAGCTATATATTTTAATTTAGTCAGCACTTCCTCTGTGCACCTAAGACCAATATGCTTATTTTTCTCAGCCATAATAACCCTCCTTTTTATTCCCCCTGCAA
>CALXSW010000218.1 GCA_944391255.1 uncultured Clostridia bacterium
GACGCGTGTATTTCAGCTCCGCCTTCAACGAGAACACTGTCTATTTTCCTGTTTCCCAGTTCTTTAAAGAGTTGTTTTAGATCAACACGGTTTTCTACTGTTCTGCCAGTGATTATTACATCTGCGCCCATATTTTTGATCATATCTATTTTTTTGACATCTTCCGATACAGTCGCAATAATTACCGGTATTTCGGATGCAGTTTTTAAGATACGGCAGTCAAGCGGTATTCTGAGATGACTGTCGCATATAATGCGTATTGGATCTGACGGATCGTCACATCTGCAGTTAAGCATAGGATCATCCGCGATAACCGTATTTACTCCAACCATTATACCGGCAACACGTTTGCGTGTATAGTGAGTATGTTTTCTCGCTGTTTCGCCTGTTATCCATTTTGAATCACCGGTAAATGAAGCAGTTCTTCCATCGATAGACATCGCCGCCTTCATTATCGTATAAGGCATACCAGTGCTTATGAAATGAAAAAAAATAGGATTTAATTTATCGCATTCTTCACGCATTACTTCATATTTAGCGTTTATTCCGTGTTCTTTAAGTATTTCAGCGCTTTTTCCTGCGACCAGAGGATTTGGATCATATGAGCCTACAAACACATTTTTTATACCGGCAGCTATAAGCGCGTCTGTGCATGGAGGCTGCTTACCATGATGACAGCATGGCTCTAATGTGACATAAATATCAGCGCCTGACGGATCATCAACGCAGTTTTTAAGAGCATTTCTCTCCGCATGGAGATCACCATATTTCTGATGATATCCCTCTCCTATTATTCTGTCGTTTTTGACTATTACAGCGCCAACAAGAGGATTTGGATTTGTAAATCCTTCACCTTTTTTTGCAAGCTCTATAGCGCGTTCCATATATTTAAGTTCCATAAAAAAATACCTCGATTTCTATCTCGAGGTATCAAAAAAGAAGATATCTTCTCTCATCCGGACTTTACCGTCGGTTTCCGAATTACACGGAATCAGCCTTGCGGCTCACGGACTTATGACAAAACTACTGTCAATCACCGTCGGTTATGAATTTCACAATACCCCGAAGAATCAAATATGCTTTATGATGTTTTTAGTATAGCACAATGCAATTATTTTGTCAAGTCTTCGACCTCGAAATAATCAGGAAAATCCTTGGATCCATCAGATGTGTATTCCAAAAGAACATCTCCGTCATTATCTTCAAGCTCGTCAAAACCCATGATCTTATATGTGATATACATTATTCTGTTTCTATCTGTTGTCTTAAATTCTGCGAACATACGCTTATTCAATCTTTCCTTAAGCTTTGAAAGATATATAAGTATAGCTGATCCAACACCGCGTGACATCACTCTGCAGCTCATAAGCAGCAGCTTAATTCTAAGCGTGTCTGTATTTTCAACGAGAATAAGGCCTATTTTGCCATAATCACCGTACTTGTCTGTCAGCTGTGCTATCAAAAAAATATGATTATCTGAAGCTATAAACTGTTTCAACTCGTCATATGAATATGTGTAACCTGTTGAATTGAGCTGATGAGTTCTGACTGTGAGTTCATAAGCTCTCTGAAGATCATGCTCTGTGACAGGAGCGATCGTGAGCTTCATTCCAAGACTTCTTAAAAATTCGGTGTTATCGCCTGTAAACTCAGCCTCATCTTGTTTCCTTTTGCTGTCAGCAATATACATAAGTCTTCTGTTGCGTGTGTCTTCAGTGATAAATTTAGGTATGAAACGCTCATCATCAAGTATTTTATCTGTATCACACGCATCTATCACCATTATACGCTTATCAGCCGTAAGCACCTCTTCACGCTCAAATTCTGAATCATCAATAAACGCAAATGAATCAATGCCCAGATTGATATTTTCTGCAATTTTCTTTACCGCTTCGCTTTTCGGATTCCAGTTTATCTGTGGGTACAGAAAATATTCAGCAACACCCAGTTCTTCAAGCTTTTTATACGCATCTTCAAAGTTGTTTTTACTTGCGACTGACTGAAGGATACCGCGCTCATCAAGTGTTTTTATAATATCGATTATTCCGTCACGCAGCTGAACATCATCGCCTTCTGTCAGAATACCGTCCCAAAGCGTGTTGTCCAGATCCCAGACAACACATTTTATTTTTTGTTCCATAACTCTGATCTCCCGGAAAATTACAAATACTTTTCAACAACAGCAGCCATATTATTTATTGTCTTAAAGTTTTTTTCTGTTATGTCCTTATTCTTTATCTTGATTTTAAATTCCTTTTCAAGAAACATAACGACTTCAAGCGCAAACAGCGAATTTACATATCCGCCCTTAAAAAGATCTGTTTCATTCGTTATATCATTGATTCCTTTTCCGTTAAAAAATCCCATTATTCTTTCTTGTGTAGTCATAATTCTTCTCCTTTCATATCAATAACCATTTAATTTTTCTGTTAATATTTCACCTGACATATCAGGATAAACACCTATTCTTTTAAGATTATAAAGTGACTGAGGAATACCTTTTATTATTTCGCTGACACCGTTTTCTGTAGTTACAGTTGATGTTATTTCCGTTTTTCCTATAACAGCATCAGTAAGTCGAGAATGTATTCCATTCGGGTATGACAGCGTGCTAATAATATTACCGTTGATCTGAGACAGGAGTTCCGACTCCCTGTTCAGATCTTCAATAAACATATAGGCAAATTCAGCATCTGATTCACCGTCCAATTTTGAAGCGCCGTCTCTGTATTCAGCATCCCAGCCTTTAACTCTATGAAGATCATATGTGTGACTCTGAATAGAGATCAGTCCGCTGTCAAACATTTCCTGAGCCTGAGCTATTGAAAAATGAGGACGTATACTGTTTCCTGTGTCCTTATATGTGTCAGAACCCATTGTGCAGCCAACTGAAAAAATAGTAGCTTTCATTCCATATTTTTGCAAAATCGGATATGCGTATTCATAATTTGAAAGATATCCGTCATCAAATGTTATTATAACACTTCTCTCCGGAAGATCCCAGCCATATCGCACATAATTGTTGATATCATCAAAAGTCAACGAGGAATATCCAGCGTTATACATCGCGCTTATTTGCTCTTCAAATAATTCTGGCGTTATTGTATTGCCGTTCCCTTCCTCATAGCCTATTTCATGATACATCAGTATAGGAATATTATCAGAATTATTTATTTCGCTCACGCGCGGAGAAAACGATTCTCGCGCATATGAATACGCATTTTCCGCTGTCGTTAAGTGTCCGAAGCCTTCCGGTATATATATGCTGTCGTCATTAAATATCTTTGCTAATACCATATCTCCGACACAATTTCTAAAATGAGCATCATCATAAAAATACCTTGCATCATTGCTCACAGGAGAATATCCGCTGAAATCGTATATATCGCATACAGTAGCGAGCTTTTGCCAGTACTCGCACAGATCCTCATAGACGTAATCTTCAAGCTCTGTTTCATAAATCGGAGACGCGATCACCTTCAGGTCGATCCCCCTGCTGTCACAAAGCTCTTTCACAGCTCTGACCGATTCAACTGCTTTATCTATATTTTCACCGTGTCTGTTGTCCTCGCGGTAAAGAAAAAATTCCGGATTTGAATCGAGAAATTCGTACAGACCTGATATTGTTTCCGTATCTCGCACAGTTTTGTTATATACTCCTGTTTCAGGAATGAAAACATCATCGGCAGTAGGTAAATAATCTCTTTTTTCATATGCGTCAAGCTTATCTATAGAATACTGAGGATTTAAGAGCGCATACTTTAAATAAAAGAGTAGATCGCTTTCATCTGTAAGCTTTGCGTGAAGATTTCCCTTTGTAGGATCATCCTCATAATCATATTTGAACATCTCCTCAATTCCTATATTGAGAATAAGATTTTTCACTTCGTAATTGTTTATAAGATATTCGGCTGTTTTCTCTGCATCATACAGATCGCCGCCATACATTATCATATTGTAAAAGCTTGAGCCTGGATAATATTTATTAAGCGTATCAACAGAATACGAGCTTGTTTTTGAGCTGCCGATTATATATGAATCATATTTGTCATGGTTTTTATCTATATAAGCTATTTTAGCTATTCTTGGATTTTGCGTCATATCATACGCATACCAGTCAAGCAGCTTGTCACCGAACACGCCGAACGGATCGACCGCAATATTAAACCCTGCGAGAACAGCCAAAAAGAACAGCAGAGAACATATGAATACAGTTATATACCTGCTAAGCTTCAATGACGCTTACCACCTTTCTATCAGAATTGGAATCTATCAGAATTGGAAATAGAGAAAATTAGAAACTCCTGACATGCACAAAAGCGACACTGCCATAAGCATACCAGCAAACATCGCATGATATGGTCGAGGTTTAAAATTATCCGCTATTTCGCTGTTGTTTTTAAAACCGAATATAATAACAGCTCCCACAGCAAGAAGAAGCAGCATTCCGCGATATTCGTCTACATATGATGTTATCTGCAAAACAAGTTCATTCAACGGTATCGGTGTGAACATTATTTTATATACCTGCAGCGCCTGCGTGGTAGACAGCGCATCAAAAAGCACTCTTACAAGCATTGAAAAGAAAAATGTCAATGCCCATGCGATCGGGAATGGCAGTTTTTTTCTGTATAACGTCATAAGATTTGCCACACACACAAATATACCATTGGCAAGTCCCCAAAATATATAATGCCAACCTGCTCCGTGCCAAATACCCGAAACAATAAATGTCACAAGCGTTGCGTACACGAGCTTTATTTTGCCGTTTCCAAAATGAAATATATTTTTAAAGACATTGTTTTCAAGAAAATTTGACACTGTGATATTCCATCTCCGCCAGAAATCCGCAAAATTCCGCGCCTTGTACGGCGAATTAAAGTTCTGTGGAAGCTCGATATTAAAGAATCTTCCCAATCCGAGCGCCATATCTATATAACCTGAAAAATCAAAGTAATACGCGAATGTATATGCGAGAACAGCGCTCCATGATTCCACAAGATTACCTAAATCAGCCGAGTTATAATACGCTGTTGCATGCGTTATCATAGGATCTGCCATAACTATTTTTTTAAAGCAGCCTATTGAAAACAGCAGTATGCCGAGCATTATATTTTTCTTATCGACCGCAAACAGATTTTCTTTAGTCAGCTGCGGAATTATATCGTCGTGAGAAACGACAGGTCCTACAATGAGCTTTGGAAAAAAAGTCACAAATACCATATAGTCTACAAACGAGTGACCTTTTGCATCGCCTTCAAAACTGTCAGCCAGATATGATATAAGCTGAAATGTATAGAACGATATACCGAGCGGCAGAATGATATTGAGCATCGAAAAATTTGTGCCAAAAATCATATTAACATTTTCAAAAAAGAAATTGCGATATTTAAAATAAAACAATAGTCCAAGATTTTCAGCTACACCAAGTATCATCAACATTACTCGTACAGGTTTTTTTACTCCGTCTTTCTGAAGGTTATGGCTTATTACATAATTAAACAGCGCTGAAAAAAAGAGTATCGGAAAAAATCTCCAGTCGCCAAAGCCATAAAAAAACAGCGAGGCAACTATAAGCCACATCTTCATAGCGCTGAGCTTTCTACATTTTTTCAATATAGAATATACGCCGAAAACTATCGGAAAGAATAAAAATATAAATTTATATGATGAAAAAATCATTACAATACTTCCCTACATAATTTAAATTTCTACATACAAATTAATTTTATCATATATAGAACAAAAAGTCAACCTTACAGCCGCAAATTTTTTACATTAAAATAGCCGCAAAAAAATATTTTCTGCGGCATGAATATTGATTATCTATTTTGAATTTTACTTCTGATCACACAAATAACAAACACGATCGGAAATATAGTAGATGCTAAAATTCCAAAAGCTATATTGTTTTCGAAACAGCTTGAAACAAAACCCGAAACCGTAGGTCCTATTGAGCATCCAATATCACCTGCAAGAGCGAGCAGAGCAAACATTGCAGTTCCCCCATATCGTATAGAATATGAGGCCTTACTGAATGTTCCTGGCCACATTATGCCAACGGATAATCCGCAAATTGCACAGAAAACAAGCCTTATAACAGGATATGGGGCAATAGATATTACTATATATGATATAACGCATAAAACCCCGCTTATGAGCATGAACTTGTCAAGGTTCAATCTCTCCCCCCCACTTACCATAGAAGGCTCGTGAAACATCCATAAGAACAGTGAATGCCATCGGTCCCGCAAGATCGCCTGCAGCTTTACTTATACCAAGACCGCGTTCAGCGAACATTGATGACCATTGAGATACTGTCATTTCGCTTGCGCCTGAACAGAGCATTATAACAATAAATATGAGAAAAGCTCTGTTTGTGACAAGCTGTTTTATACTTAGTCCTGTTTTATCTTCTGGTATAATATTATTTATAGGAGTTATGCAAAATGCTATACCGTTTATGACTGGTATAAATGCCCACAAGCACGAAAGTATCCGCCAATTATTTAATCCCCACACTTTAAAAAACAGAGTTGAAAATAATATAACTCCCACCTGTCCCCAGCAGTAAAATGAATGGAGCAGGCTCATAGCTTTTTCTTTGTTGTCAGTGGGGCAGCTTTCCATTATAGGACTTATCAGCACCTCTATTATTCCACCGCCAACAGCATAAATGATTACAGAGATGAGTATTCCCAAATATGGATCACTCATAGGATAGGGAAGTACCGCAAGCATCACAAGCCCAAGCGCTGCAAAGATATGCGCTGAAACTATAGATATCCTGTAACCTATTTTATCTACAAACAAAGCTGACATCATGTCAATAACAAGCTGTACTGCAAAATTTGCAGTAACAAGCATTGTTATTTTTGTGAGAGAAATACTAAACGCATCTTGTATCGTTATAAACAAAAGAGGTATAAAGTTGTTTATAACAGCCTGAACAACATATCCTGTAAAACACGCTGCTACAGTCGCGTTATAATTTCGTTTCAGCCTATTAAACATGGCTGTTATTTTGTTTCAAGAATCTTATCTATGCTGACGATCTTTACACAGATTATAAATATTTCAGCAGCCTCTATAAGCTCCTCAAGTGTCGGGAATGAAGGAGCGATACGAATGCTTGAATCCATAGGATCTTTGCCATACGGCCATGTAGCGCCGGCATTTGTCATTACAACTCCTGCCTCTTTACACATTGCTACTATTTTTGAAGCACAGCCTTCCATTGCGTTAAAGCCGATAAAGTATCCGCCCAAAGGCTTTTTCCATGTTGCTATGCCTGTTCCGTCAAGTTCCTTTTCGAGCATATCAAGAACCGCGTCGAACTTTGGACGCATTATAGCGGCATGCTTGAGCATATGCGCTTTCATATCATCTGCTGTCGGGAAGAAAAGGACATGACGAAGCTGATTGATCTTATCATGGCTTATTGTCTGCGCATTCATAAATCCTATAGCCGCGTCTATATTCGCTTTCGAAGCGGCAAGACATGAAATTCCTCCGCCAGGGAATGTTACCTTTGATGTTGAGCAGAATTCATAAACCATATCAGGATTTCCTGCCTTAGCGCATTCCTCAACAATGTTAAGTATCTCGCACTGCTTATCTTCATAGAGGTGATGGATGCAATATGCATTATCCCAGAAAATTCTGAAATCTTCAGCTGCCGGCTTTAATGCGGCAAATCTTCTCACTACATCATCACTGTAAACTATTCCATCAGGATTTGAATACTTCGGCACGCACCAGATACCCTTTATCGCCGGATCTTCCGCTACCATTTTTTCAACAACATCCATGTCCGGACCATTATCGTCCATTGCGACTGGGATCATTTCAATGCCGAATACTTCGCATATAGTAAAATGTCTGTCATAACCTGGAACAGGGCACAAGAATTTTACCTTATCAAGCTTACACCACGGTGTAGAACCAAGAATACCATGAATAAACGCTCTTGAAATCACGTCATACATTATTGTGAGTGATGCGTTTCCGCATACAACTATATTTTCAGGCTTTACCTCAAGAAGATCAGCGAAAAGCTTTCTTGCTTCCATAATGCCAGGAAGAACTCCGTAATTTCTAAAATCCATTCCATCTTCGCCAGCCATAGGTGTATTTTCATTTATAATATTCATCATAGGCATTGATAATTCAAGCTGCTCTTTTGCAGGCTTTCCTCTTGCCATGCTCAGATTAAGTCCAAGTCCTTTTTTCTGCTCGAATTTTGCCTCCAGATCATTTCTAAGCTCTAACAGCTCCGCTCTTGACATTGAATTATATAACATTCCAATCTCCTCCTATAATATATAACTATTCTGCATATTATTTTACCATACAACAAAAAAATTAACAAGTGAACAAATAAACAAAAATATCGCTTTAAAAACATAATATATACACTCATATGACAATATTTACAACAGTACAATAAAAATATAATATTTGAGTATTTATATATATAATATAAAAAGTAAAGCATCTATGTGATTGGCACGTTTATCTAAGAAAAGCTTATTATATTAAATATTACAAATTTAGAACAGAACAGAAAAAACGGACACCGTCGTGTCCGCTTTTGGGAGATAAATAGGTAAATTATATTATATAAAGCTCAATGAGCAATATATACTTTATTAACATTTCATGAATATTTTAACATATAAATATGAATTTGTCAAGCTGTTTTTCGCAAATATCAGCTCAATTCGACATTTTTATGCATATTAAACAGTTTTATTATATTTAAACTCGCTCATCATAAGGAACAAGTTCTCCGACTCTCATCATTTCAAGCATATCGATAACTGTCATCTTTCCCTCATCGTCCTGAGTTGAGAATGGAACAAGAATGTCATCTTCTGTAAGCTCAAGAGTGTTTGCTATATCGTCGAGCCTTTCTTCTATTTCACGTTTTTTCAGCTTATCCATCTTTGTAGCGATAACGATAAGCCTGTCATGATAATGTCTTATCCATTCAGCCATCTGAACATCCTGTGCGGTAGGTGTATGACGGCTGTCTACAAGAAGGATCGTCTGAACTAATTCTTTTCGGTTTGCAAGATAATCTTCCATCATCGCTCCCCATTTTGCTATCTCTTCCTTTGAGCGCTTTGCATAGCCGTATCCTGGAAGATCGACCATGTATATCTTATCATCGATATTATAAAAATTGATCGTTATTGTCTTTCCAGGCGTACCCGACACTCTTGCAAGTGATTTTCTGTTGAGAACCTTATTTATCATTGACGATTTTCCGACATTAGAACGTCCGGCAAACGCAAATTCAAATAAACCAGTCGTAGGATACTGATCTTTTGAAACAGCTGACTTCTCAAATTTTGCATTCTGAAAATTAATATTCATACAAATAATTCCCCTTTCTTATCTGAACACCTGTTCTATCACCGTATCCATATTATTTACCGGGATAAACGTTATTTCATCTCGTATTTCCTTTGGTATGTCGTCTATATCCGCTGTGTTTTCTTCAGGGATAATGACTGTTCTTATACCTGCGCGATATGCCGCCATAGACTTCTCTTTAAGTCCGCCTATAGGAAGCACTTTTCCGCGCAGAGTGATCTCTCCTGTCATGGCGATATCACGGCGCACAGGCTTATTTGTCAATGACGATATAACTGCTGTGGCCATTGTTATTCCGGCAGAAGGTCCGTCCTTAGGTATAGCGCCCTCGGGAACATGAATATGTATATCCTTATCCTTGTGGAAAGAATCATCTATATGCAGCTTATCAGCTGATGCGCGTATATAGCTTATAGCCGCCATAGCGCTTTCTTTCATAACATCTCCGAGTTTTCCGGTGAGCTCTACCTTTCCTGTTCCGTTCATCACATTTACCTCAACAGAAAGAGTTTCACCGCCAACGCTTGTCCATGCAAGACCTCTTACAACGCCAACTTCATCGCTCTCATTCATTAGATCGACCTTAAATCGTTCCTTGCCAAGATAATCAGCAAGATTTTCACCTGTTATCGTCACAAGTGAGGTATTTTTTTCGAGCATTTCCTTTGCCGCTTTTCTGCATAAGCTTTCCAATGTCTGCTCAAGCTTTCTTACTCCCGCCTCGCGCGTATAATGTTCTATTATATTATTTATAGCTGAATCATCTATAGATATCTGTTCGCTCTTAACTCCCGTTTTCTCAAGAGCTTTCTTTATCAAATAATCCTTTGCTATATGGAATTTCTCAAGATCAGTATATCCTGATATGCGTATTATCTCCATTCTGTCAAGAAGCGGCTGTGACACAGTATCAAGCGTGTTAGCTGTTGTTATAAACACAACATTTGACAAATCAAACGGAAGCTCTATATAGTGATCACGAAAAGCGTTGTTCTGCTCATTGTCAAGCACTTCAAGAAGCGCCGCTGACGGATCGCCTTTATAATCAACGCCCATCTTGTCTATCTCGTCAAGCAGCAATACAGGGTTTTTAACCTTTACAGTGCGCATAGCTGACATTATTCTGCCTTCCATAGCGCCTATATATGTCTTACGATGGCCACGGATATCTGATTCGTCATGGATACCGCCGAGAGAGATCCTTATAAATTTTCTGCCTAAGGCACGCGCTATAGACTTTGCTATAGATGTTTTTCCGACGCCCGGAGGTCCTTCAAGGCATATGACAGTTGAATTCTTGCCTTT
>CALXSW010000219.1 GCA_944391255.1 uncultured Clostridia bacterium
TTCTTCCTTGCTAAATAATTTAAGCCATAGAGTTTAAGTTATAAAAGTAAATTACAGAGGGCTGCTCGTAAGAGCAGTCTTCTTTTTATGCAAATAAATCGGATAAACAGCTTGTAATTGATGATAAAATATGCTATAGTAATCTAAACAAGATATCAAGGGAGTATGTGAGATGAACAAGCTTAAAATAATAAATGAAAAAACAGCAAAGATAGGCGATTTGTACGGTATATTTTTTGAGGACCTCAACCATGCCGCTGACGGCGGTCTATATGCTGAAATGGTCAGAAACAGGAGCTTTGAATTTTCTGCTGTAGACAATCCCATGTACAGCGGACTGACTGCGTGGAACGAGATAGAACCGGAGGGGACATCGGTATCTATGGCTATAGAGAGCGGAGAGCCATTCAATAAGAAAAATCCGCATTATCTTACGGTAGATATTAAAACAGACGGTACATATGCCGGAGTGCGGAATGAGGGATATAATTCAGGCATGCCTATATATGAAGGAGCGGAGTACAGGCTAAAGCTCTGCGCGAAAGGCTGCGGCAGCAGTATAAAGATCGCGCTGATCTCTGCTGACGGAACAGAACATGACAGTACTGTTTTTGAATTGAAAGATCAATGGACAGACTTTGAGGCAGTGTTTATAGGAAAAAGAGATGACTTTTCCGCGAAGCTTGCTGTAACTATGAACAAAACAGGGAAGTTTATGCTTGATTTTGTATCACTGTTCCCATTAGATACATACAGGGGAAGAGAAAACGGGATGCGCAGAGATATAGCTGAGATGCTTGAGGCGCTGACACCGCGTTTTATGCGTTTTCCCGGAGGATGCCTTGTTCATGACGGTTCGCTTGAAAAAGATGAAAGAGATTCAAATTACCGATGGAAAAACACTATAGGTGATATTAGAACACGGCCGGCGCGCAGAAATAACTGGAGATATAATCAGAGCCTTGGTATAGGATATTATGAGTATTTCCAATTTTGTGAGGATATAAAGGCGGAACCGTTACCTGTTTTGCCTGCCGCGTATAATCCTCATTCAAAGCAGGGATTACCGCTTGATGAGCTTGGCGAATATATAGATGACGCACTTGATCTTATAGAGTTCGCAAACGGTGACATCACTACTAAGTGGGGAAGTATAAGAGCTGAGTTAGGTCACAAAGAGTCGTTTGACCTTAAATATATAGCAATAGGCAATGAAGAAGTAGGTCAGGGATTTTTTGACAGATATGATTATTTTCATAAGGCAATAAAAGAAAAGTACCCTGATATTAAAATAATAAATTCAGCCGGACCGTTTAATCATGGCAGTGAATATGACAAGGGCTGGGCAAGCGCGCGAAAGAATAAGTCAGATTTTGTTGATGAGCATTACTATATGACACCGGAATGGTTTATAGCAAATCATCACAGATATGATGATTTCAAATCTGAAGATCCTAAGGTTTTTCTGGGAGAGTATGCGTCCTGGGGAAATACATATTATAATGCTGTGGCTGAAGCGTCTTATATGATAGGACTTGAAAATAACGCGCATGCTGTAGGCTTGGCATGCTATGCGCCGCTTTTATGCAATGTTCAGTATGTAAATTGGGAGCCGGATATGATATGGTTTAATAATCACCGTGTGTTTGGAACAGCAAACTACTATGTTCAGAAGATGTTTATGAATAATCTGCCGTCATACCTTTTGAGAGTAGAAAAAGAGGGACTTGACAGAAAGCTTGTTATTGGCTCTGAAAAAATAGCAGGAGGGATAAGCATAATAGGCGACAGAGCTGAAATATCGTTGACCGATATAAAAATAACCGATAATGAAACTGGCGAAACAGAGCATATCGGTTCTATGCGTCTGGGTGGCTCTGACAAGAGATATATAACAAATATTCGCTCTGGATCATATACGATAGAAATGAACGCTGTAAAGAATTATGGAGAGCTGGGATTTAAGATAGCGTTTGGACAGACTGACGAGGAGCATAGGTATGTGTGGTCTGTAGGCGGATGGCAGAATCAGGATTGTCTTATTGATAAGTTTGAAGGTCATGCGTCATGTCTGACACAGTCGCGTTATTCTATGCCTGTCGAGGTTGTGCAAAAGCTTAAGCTTGTTGTGAACGGCAGAAATATAAAAACGTATATTAATGATGTTCTTATGAACGATATAACAGATATCAGGCAGGTAAACGAAGATTTGTATATTACAGCCGGTATCGATATGTCTTCTGATGAGATAATCATTAAAGCTGTTAATATAAATGACACACCAGCTAAAAGTGTCATAGAGCTGCCGTTTGAGGGCGGAACAGATATAAAGGTTACAGAGCTTTCGGGATATCAGAGAGATGATAAAAACACGTTTGATAATCCTGAATATATAAAGCCTAAGGAAATAAATATGTTTTCTGATAAAAATAGCTTTGAATATGAATTTAAACCGCTGAGCGTTACGGTATTCAGAATATCAAAGAGATAATAAAACAGGAGTGCCACAGCCGATAATTCATCGACTGAGGCACTGCCTTTTTTTATTCTATATTTGCGATTATCTCTTTGTAGTTTATTTGCTCTTTAATAAATTTGTTTATGCAAAGCAAGTTAGAGCATGTATAGCCGAACGCGCCGTAGCGGCAGTCCTGCTCCGGTTCCCTGCATGCGTCACAAAGACACATCTGACCTTTTGTGATCGGGATCACGATGTAGTCGTTTTCGTTGAGAAGCTTTTTAGCGGCTTCTATTTCTTCTTCAGATGCCATAGCTTTACGCCTCCTTAAAGATATTTGTAAACAGCTCCGGATCAAGCTTCTGCTCAGGCGCAAAATCAGGCGATAAAACATATTCGCATATGCTGTTCTTCAGCGCCATGTTAGCCGGATCATCGGCAGAAAAATCAAATCCACAGAATAGAATATCCATATTTCCCACTTTTGCCTCGAAAAGAGGTGTTCTCTGTATATTTGTACAGAAGTTAGGTATCGGCTCAAGCAGCACATCAAAACCGTCCGGCAGCTTTGAAAGCTCTACTGATACCGATCTGTCCATTGGCTCTTTCCACTGGAAATCGACAAATTCATCAGTCGGAAACTTGTCAAAGACATGGTGCGAAGCATTGCACCACAGACCGCTTGTTCTGTCAGTGTCAAAGAAAACAGGTGACCAGAATGTCGCTCTGAAATCGCCCTTAAGAGGATTTTTGAGGTTTTCCTCTGTCGCGAGAACAACAGCCTTTTCGTTCCTTGTGAAATCGATGTCTGAAATATTGGTGTATATTTTAGCGCCGCTTGTGAGCTTGTCGTCATATACAAATATGTTCCATGAATTATAGTATTCTCCGTATCTCAGAACGACCTTGATCTTTGACGTTTCGGTAATAAAATCGAGCTTGAACTCAAAATCACCTGTCGATTCTGTCGAGTAGATCAGATTATCAACGTTGTACATTTCAAGCTTGAACAGCTGGCTTTCCTGAGGAGTCTTTCCGAAATCATAGAGAAGAGCCTGAGCGCTGAATACGTCGCCTGTTTTGTACATTCGCTTCATTTTAATAAGCGGAACAACGTCATTGCAGAAATGCTTAAATTCCTCGGCTGATATTATTCCCTTATTGTCGCCGAACACGTCAAGCAGACCGATGGTCGCCGTATATTGTCCTGTATAGTCAAGAAGTCCGAGCAGTCCGAATCCTGCCATATCCTTTGTGCGCATTGCCGCCTCGATCTCCTCTTTATACATGAGCGCCGCAAGCTTGCCCGATGCTTTTATATATCGGTCGCGCTTGCCGTAAACACCCTTGCACATCATCTCATTTTTGATCGTTTCAAAGTTTACAGGAACCATGTTTCCTGTGTACTTTTCGATAACGTCTGTATCGGGATACATGCAGTATTGACCTATCTCAAATGAAACGACAGGAATAGGCGTTTCGTCTATTGCGTCATCATAAGTGAGGCATGTGCTTTCCGCTGTTTCGTTATAGAATATCTGAAGTCTTATGCGCTTGTCAGCAGCTTCAAACGCGCAGAAATAATCCTCGCACGGTCTTATCGAATGAATAAAGTTTGACGTCATAGTGTAAAGTCGTCTGTTGTCAACGGCTTTTATCTGCGTGGTTATATATTCAAGCATTTCATGATCGCCGAGCAGCTCATTTCCATTCGAGAACATTATAAATGACGGGTGGTTTCCGTATGTCTTTGAAATTTCAAGAGCCTCGTTTGTGAAATAGTATTTATGTATATCATCAGCACCCGTGTCAAGCGGACAAACGTCATAGTTGAGCCACAGCGGCATTTCTATTGAAAGATATATACCGAGCTTGTCAGCCGCTTTAAAAGCCGCGTCGGGCGGACACCATGCGTGACATCTGACATAATTCAGACCGTATTCTTTCATGATGCCAAAATGCTTTATCCAGTATTCAGTGTCAGTAGGCGGATATCCTGTAAGAGGGAAAATAGCGCAGTCCGTAGTTCCTCTCAATGATATGCGCTTGCCGTTTATGAGCATATGCCTGCCCTGCACCTCTATTTTGCGGAAACCGAACGTATCGGTGTATTCCTCTGATATATCATTGTATATCAATTCCGCGCGCAGAGAGTACAGCTCCGGATTAAATTCATCCCATGTTTTTATCTCTCCGTCTATTGTATAAGCGAGATCAAGTATTTCACGCCTGTTGCGGACTGTGCAGTCATATTCCTTCGTTTCAAGTGTTTCTCCGGTCGGTGTTGTAACAGTCAGTCGTATTTTAAAGCTGCATTTTTCATCGCAGCCCTTGCAGTGTGAGTTTACACATAAGGATGCTTTTACTGTATTGCCCTCTGTGAAAATTCTTATGTAAGATATGTGCAGCCGCGGCATTACTCTTATTTCAAATTTACCTATTATTCCGAGCCAGTAATCCTGTGTATCCACTGAATAACCGCTTGCCATCTCGTGTATGTTAAGCAGATTTGAGTTGTCAAGCTTTATTCTGAGC
>CALXSW010000220.1 GCA_944391255.1 uncultured Clostridia bacterium
TGGATTTGCAAAGATTGTAATGAACATTTTAATGCGTTTTAAAAACAGGTATAAAATAATCGGACGCGAAAATGTTCCAAAAGAAGGCGCGCTTCTGTTCGCATTTAATCATAAATCTAATAATGATCCTATTGTGGCTGGAATGACGTGTCCAAGACAACTCAATTTTATGGCGAAAGCAGAGCTGTTTGAAAATAAATTTTTCGGCAAGATCATTTCAGATCTGGGCGCTGTGCCTGTACACAGAGGAAAAGGAGATATAGGTGCGGTAAAGACGACGTTTAACGTTCTGAAAAACGGCGGAGCGATGCTCATATTCCCGGAGGGCGGCAGAGTCAAGAACGGAAAGAGAAAAAAGGCAAAGACAGGTATTATAATGATCGCGCAGAAGGCGCAGGTGCCTATTGTGCCGGTGCTTATAGACGGGGATTACAAGCTGTTTTCAAAGATCACGGTGATCTACGGCAAGCCTGTAAGCTATGAGGAGTATTACGGTGAAAAACCTGATCTGGAAACGGCGCAGATGCTTGCTGACGGACTTATGGACAGAGTATACGGGCTTAAGGATAATATATACAGTCTTAAGGATGCGGAGGTATAAAAGATGTCGGTAACAGTTGCAAAAACGGCAGGTTTCTGTTTTGGCGTAAAACGCGCTGTCGATTCGGTTTACGAGTCTATGAAAAACGGCGAGAAGATAGCCACGCTCGGCGCGATAATACACAATGGGCAGGTCATAGCGGAGCTTGAGAAAAACGGCGTATACGCGTATGAAAGAGTGGAGGATATACCTGAGGACTGTAAAATAGTTATAAGGGCGCACGGAGTCGGAAAGGATATATACGAAAAAATAGGCGGCAGGGAGTATATAGATCTTACGTGTCCGTTTGTGTCAAAGATCCACAAGATAGTTGAAAAATATCATAACGACGGATACAAAATCGTTATAGTCGGAGATGAAAAACACCCTGAGGTGATAGGTATAAACGGCTGGTGCGGTTATGATGCGACGGTGATCGACAGCGAATGTAGTGAAATTGCGCCAATTTTGGACGAAAAACCGCTTTGTATTGTAGCACAAACGACAATAAAAAAGAAAAATTTTGTGCGAATTGTACAAACTTTAAAAAAAATACACAAAAACACTTGCCAAAGTAGTATAGAATTTGATACAATATGTAATGCAACGAAGGATAGGCAGGAGGAAGCGGCAGCGTTAGCGGCGGAATCCGAATGTATGATCGTCGTCGGAGGTCGTCACAGTTCAAATACACGAAAGCTATTTGAGATCTCAAAGACGCTGTGCCCGAAAACCTATCTTGTTGAAACGGCGGACGAGCTTCCGCACGATATATTTAAAAAAATAGGTATTACGGCAGGAGCAAGCACGCCTGCACGTATTATCCAGGAGGTAGTAAAGGCTATGAGTGAAAATTTAGTAAAAGAAGAGAGCTTTGCGGAATTGTTCGAACAGTACGAACAGAAAACTCTCAACAATGGTGATATTCTTGAAGGACAGGTAATAGAAGTTCGCAAGAATGAAGTAATTGTGGATCTTGCAGGATTCAAATACAACGGTCAGCTCGCTGCAGATCAGATTACAGATGATCCAACACTTGAGCCGTCTGATGTTGTAAAGGAAGGCGACACGATCAAAGTTTACGTAGTAGGCGTAAACGATGCTGAAGGTAAAGTAGTTTTATCGAGAAAGAAATTGATAGCTGTTGAAAGCTGGAACAAAATCAAAGCGGCATACGAAGCAGGGGAAGTATTGGAAGGAAAGATCATCAAGGCTGTTAAGGGCGGTGTTATCGCATTGGCAGATGGTGCTCAGGTATTTATTCCAGCAAGACAGGCATCAGAAAGATATGTGTCAGACCTTCAGAGCTTGGTAGGAACAACTGTTACTTTCAAGCTTATCGAGATTGATGAAAGAAGAAAGAGAGTTGTAGGTTCAGTAAGAGTTATTCTCGAGGCAGCACGCAAGGCTAAGGAGGATGCATTCTGGGCAGAAGCTGAGGTAGGCAAGCACTATACAGGTACTGTTAAATCACTTACATCATTCGGTGCATTTGTTGATATCGGCGGCGTAGACGGTCTTGTTCATATCAGTGAATTGTCATGGAACAAGATCAAGCACCCATCAGAGGTTTGTGCTGTTGGCGACACAATGGATGTTTATATCAAGGATATCAATCCTGAAACAAAGAAGATCTCATTGGGATTCAAGAAGATGGAGGATAACCCTTGGGTAATAGCACAGAGCAAGATCTCGGTCGGCGATGTGATCACAGTTAAGATCGTTAGAATGATGCCATTCGGCGCATTTGCTGAGATCATTCCAACAGTAGACGGTCTTATCCATATTTCACAGATCGCAGACAAGAGAATAGGCAAGCCTGAAGATGTTCTGACGATCGGTCAGGAAGTTCAGGTAAAGGTAACAGACGTTAACTGGGAAGACAAGAAGATCAGTCTTTCTATCAGAGCTCTTATCGAAAAGGAAGAAGAGCCTGAGGTAGAAGAGGAAGCGCCTGTTGACGAGCCGGAAGAAGTTCTTGTTTACTCAGATTCTGATACTGACGCTGAATAAGATATAATTTTTATCGGTGTTTCCGGTATTGAAAACGCAAAATATGATTTTAAAAGGATACTGATCTGATCGGTATCCTTTTTTCATGGTAAAAATGAGAATATTGACTGTATCACATATATTACCATATCTAATCAAGCAATATTTTACAGATTATTTGGTGCCGAACCTTGACATTTGTGTGCAATTGTGATAGAATAACAAGGTATAGGTGTGCGCAGAATTATAATTATTACGGAGGAAATATATGATAACAGGCAAACAGAGGGCATATTTGAGAAAACTGGGGCATGAGCTTCAGCCGGTGTTCCAGATCGGCAAGGATGGATTATCAGACACGGTGATAACAGCGATCGATGAGGTTTTGGAAAAACGTGAGCTGGTAAAGATATCGATCCTTGAGACGGCGATGCTCGACACTCATGAAACGTGCAACGAGGTTGCAAAACGGCTTCTTGCTGAGCCTGTTCAGGCTATTGGAAGTAAGTTCATAGTATACCGTAAGGCATCTAACGCAAAGAACAGAAAAATAGAATTTCCAAAAAGATGAGAAAAATAGGCATACTTGGCGGAACATTCGATCCGATACATTGCGGTCATATAGTTATAGCGAGATACGCGCTTGAGCAGTATGACTTAGAAGAGGTTTGGTTTATGACCGGCGGAAACCCGCCGCATAAGAGAAACAGCAATGTCACAGACGCTGCTATAAGGCATAAAATGGTATCGCTTGCTATAGAGGGCGAGAATGGTTTTATACCGTTTGACTATGAGGTATATAAAGAAACGTATTCATATACCGCGGAAACGCTGACGGAGCTGAAAGAAAAATATCCGGATATAGAATTTTATTTTATAATTGGCGAGGATTCGTTAAACGATCTCACGAAATGGTACAGACCTGATATAATAGCCTCGAAATGTATTATATTGACATATCCGCGCGCGGCAGGCTCAGATATAGGACCTATGATATCAGACCGCAGCGAGCGTCTTAAGGCGGATATAAGGCTTATCAGCGCGCCGCTGATGGGCGTTTCATCGAGTGAGATCAGAAAGCGCATAGCGGACGGGAGATCTGTTTACGGACTTGTTCCGGACATAATAAATGAATATATAAAAGACAATAATTTATACAGAGGCGCAGAATAAATGAAAAATCATGAAGAGAAGCTGCTCAGAGAGAAGCTTTCAGACTCGCTTAGAAAGAAACGGTATGAGCACTCGCTCGGAGTTTGCGAAGAGTCGGTAAGAATGGCAAAGGAATTCGGAGCAGACAGGGATAAGGCATTTGTTGCGGGACTTTTGCACGACTGCGCAAAGTGTCTTACAAAGACTGAAACGGACGAGCTTATAAAAAAATATGATATAGAGCTTGATTCGATGACAAAGCAATGCGAGCCTGTCATGCACGCGCCGCTTGGAGCGGTCGTAGCTGAGCATGAATACGGGATAAAGGACGCGGAGATACTTGATGCTATCCGTTATCACACGGTGGCGAGAAAGGGAATGTCGCTGCTTGAAAAGATCGTTTATGTGGCGGATATGACTGAGCCGCACCGCGATTATCCCGGAGTGGACGAGCTGCGCAAGGCATCGAAAAAGGATATCGATGAGGCATATGCCATAGCGGTCAAATGCTCATTGATCCATAATATAAACAAAGGAAGCGTTATTCATCCGAATACGCTTGAAGCATGGAATGATATTTGTGAAGGGGGTAAAGGTAAATGACAAGCTTAGAGAAAGCGAATATTGCCGCAAAGGCTCTTGATGACAAAAAGGCTAACAATATAGAGATCCTTGACGTGTCGAAGCAGACATCATTGGGAGATTACTTTGTTATAGCTTCATGTCAGTCATCGGTGCAGGTTCGCGCCTGTATCGACGAGGTCGAAGAACAGCTTGAGAAATATGGAATAGTCGTTCTCCATAAGGAAGGATACTCCACAGGCAGCTGGGTACTCGCTGATTATGGCGATGTCGTAGTTCATGTTATGCAGCAGGAGGCGCGTGAATTCTATGGCATTGAAAGACTATGGGATGAGGCCGGAACGGCAAAAAATATAACGGAAGAATAAAAACACAGGAGATTTATATAAAAATGGCAGAGTATAAGTTTAAGGAAATTGAAAAGAAATGGCAGGACAAATGGGATGAGGCAAACGCGTTCGCGGCTGTAAACGGCTCGGATAAAGAGAAGTTTTACGCGCTTATCGAGTTCCCGTATCCATCAGGACAGGGACTTCATGTAGGTCATCCGAGAAGCTATACGGCTATGGATATAGTAGCGCGTAAGAGAAGAATGCAGGGGTATAACGTGTTGTATCCGATCGGTTGGGACGCATTCGGACTTCCGGCTGAAAACTACGCTATAAAGAACAATGTTCATCCGGCTGTTGTAACAGCGAAGAATATTGAAAACTTTAAGCGTCAGCTTAAAATGCTGGGATTTTCATTTGACTGGTCAAGAGAAATAAATACGACTGATCCTAATTATTATAAATGGACACAGTGGATCTTCCTTCAGCTGTTTAAGAAAGGGCTTGCATATAAGCAGGAAATGCCTATAAACTGGTGTACTTCATGTCAGGTAGGGCTTGCGAACGAAGAGGTCGTAAACGGCGGTTGCGAGCGCTGCGGCGGCGAGGTAATACAGAAAAGACAGAGCCAGTGGATGCTCAAGATCACAGAGTACGCGCAAAGACTCATAGATGATCTTGACGAGGTCGAATTCCTTGAGAAGATAAAGACACAGCAGAGAAACTGGATCGGACGCTCAGAGGGAGCGGAGGTCAAGTTCATGCTTACAACGGGCGATGAAATGGTAGTGTACACAACTCGTGCCGACACTCTTTTCGGAGCGACATATACAGTTATATCACCGGAGCATCCGCTTATAGAAAAACTTGCATCAAAGCTTGAAAATTATGACGAAATAAAGGAATATCAGGCTTCAGCGGCGAAAAAGAGCGAATTTGAAAGAACAGAGCTTGCAAAAGAAAAAACAGGTGTAATGCTCAAGGGTGTAAAGGCAATAAACCCTGTTACAGGCGCAGAGATACCGGTATTCGTATCAGATTATGTGCTTGTGACATACGGAACAGGCGCTATCATGGCTGTACCGGCTCACGATACAAGAGACTGGGAGTTTGCAAAGAAATTTGATCTCCCTATAATCGAGGTCGTAGCAGGCGGTAAAGATGTTCAGGCTGAGGCATATACAGATGTGTATAAGGGCAAGATGGTAAATTCCGGTTTCTTAACAGGTCTTACTGTAAAGGAAGCTATACCGGCAATGATAAACTATCTTGAAGAAAAAGGACTTGGAAAGCGCAAGGTCAACTATAAGCTCCGTGACTGGGTATTCTCACGTCAGAGATACTGGGGTGAGCCTATCCCGATCGTGCATTGTGAGAAGTGCGGTTATGTTCCGCTCCCTGAAAGCGAGCTTCCGCTTGTTCTTCCTGATATGAAGGAGTTCAAGCCGGGTGAAAACGGTGAATCACCGCTGATGCATGCTACAGAGTGGATAAACACGACATGTCCATGCTGCGGCGGACCTGCAAAGCGCGAAACAGACACAATGCCGCAGTGGGCGGGTTCAAGCTGGTATTTCTTAAGATATATGGATCCGCACAACAGCGAGGCTTTGGCGTCAAAGGAAGCGCTTGATTACTGGACACCTGTAGACTGGTATAACGGAGGCATGGAGCATACAACGCTGCATCTTCTTTATTCACGTTTCTGGCATAAATTCCTGTATGACTGCGGAGTAGTTCCTACAAAGGAACCGTATCAGAAGAGAACATCGCACGGTATGATACTTGGCGAGAACGGCGAGAAGATGTCAAAGTCAAGAGGAAACGTTGTAAATCCTGATGACGTTGTAAACGAGGTCGGAGCGGACACGTTCAGAACATATGAAATGTTCCTCGGCGCTTTTGATCAGAGTACGCCATGGTCACAGCAGGGACTTAAAGGCTGCTATAAATTTATTGAAAAGGTCTGGAATCTCCAGAACATCGTAACAGATGAAGAAGGCTACAGCGCTGACCTTGAAAAGACAGTTCACAAGATGATAAAGAAGGTCGGAGAAGATATAGAGAGAATGAAGTTCAACACAGCAATAGCTACAATGATGAGCTTCTTAAATGACGTGTCAAAGAAGGGTTCGATCACAAAGGGCGAATATAAGACACTTATCACTCTTCTAAATCCTGTTGCGCCGCATATGACAGAAGAGCTTTGGGAAAAGCTTGGCGGAGAAGGATTGCTGTCACTTCATCCTTGGCCTGAATATGACGAGGCTAAAACTGTTGATGATGAGATAGAGATCGTTGTTCAGATCAACGGTAAGATAAGAGATAAAGCAATGGTACCGGCAGGACTTGACAGAGAAGGCTTGCAAAATGTTGCTCTTGAATCGGATAAGATACAGGAGCTTATCGCAGGTAAGAATGTTATAAAGGTAATAGCAGTACCTGGAAAGCTTGTAAATATAGTTGTTAAATAATAAAGAAAGGTAATAAAACAAATGGCATTATTTGGAAAAAAGAAAAAGGCTGAGGAATCAAAGAACGAGGAGATCAAGGCTGAGGAAGCAAAAAGCGAAAGCACTCTTGATATGATAAAGGAAGTTATGGAGGAAGCAAAGGAAGCGCGTTATGCATCACCGGAAGTAACGGAGAACGGTGATGAAAATATTACTGTTCCGAATACTGAAGATGTTGCTACTATGCCTGATAAGCCTGAAAGCGATGTGCCTTCAGCGGAGGAGATCAGAAAGGCTCAGGAGGTATTAAGACGCGCCGGAGTTATGCCGGGACAGGTAACAACTCATAAGCTTGGTTTCAACGCGCCTGTTAACCCACAGAACCTCAAGGCAGTAGTGGGTAAATTCGTTGCAGACCGTTCGCAGGAAAATCTTGCGCAGGTGCTT
>CALXSW010000221.1 GCA_944391255.1 uncultured Clostridia bacterium
AATAATACCATATAAGACCCGCATGATCAGGGACGCGTATGACTGTTTCATATATACAGCTTTCCAATACACTGAACACATAAGCCATATCCGCTCTTGTCTCATCTGATTTATCCGGCTTATAAACAAGTCTTACCGCTCTCGGGATATCAAGTCCCGCAATTGAAAGTCTAAGTCTGACATCGCTTCCGCATATTACGGCGCCGTACGGCTTGCGGAAAAATCTCTGTCTTGAATTATGTTCGATCTGCATTTTTCTACCCCTCAATTTATTTTTAACTATAATATTCTATCACATTATGCGCTTTTTTTCAAGTATTATTATTGACCTTATTTCATGTTTATGATATAATTGTAGCAGTTAAAAACGATATTTTATGTTGATCGAGCGATCGATCATCATTATTTTATTAAATCGACACATTTTGACGGTCTTTGCGAAAGGAGGTGGCTATATATGTATATACAGATACCAGACGATATATCATCTATTATGGATAAAATACGCGCTGCGGGATCTACAGCGTATCTGTACGGCGATGCCGTGCGCGACTGTATCCTCGGCAAAACGCCAACCGAATATAAAATAGCCACCAATGCCAGGCCAGATGAGATAAAAGCACTGTTTACGCGAACAATAGACACATCTGCTCAGTCAGGAGCTGTCACAGTTATTATAGGCAAGTCAGGTTACGAGGTAATAACATTCAAAAAGGATACGCAAAACGGCATGGTTTTTTCTGACGATCCGCGCGATGAATGTCTGCGCGCCGATTTTACGATAAACGCTATGCTCTTTGACCGATTTGAAGGACTTACCGACTACTTTGGAGGTCAGCGCGATATACAGCTGCACCTTATAAGATGCATCGGCCATCCCGAACGCCGGTTCGGCGAGGACCCTATAATGATGCTCAGAGCCGTAAGACTCAAGGCGACTCTTAACTTCAGGATAGACCGCTTTACAGAAAAAATAATAAAAAAATGCGCTGTAATGATAAAAAAAGTAAATCCTGTGCGCATAGCAGACGAGCTGAACAAAATACTGCTTTCGGATAATCCCGGCTGCATAAGAGATCTGCACAGGCTTGGACTTTTGACTCATATTATGCCGCAGCTTGAAGCATGCTTTGGCGAGCCGCAAAAAAACAAGTATCATATATATGATGTAGGCGAGCATATAATGCATACGATAGAAAACACTCCTAATGATCACACGCTGCGCTGGGCGGCACTGCTGCATGATATAGGCAAGCCATGCTGTCCTTCGACCGATCCGAACGGAACGATACACTTTTACGGTCACCACCGCGAAAGCAGACGTATCGCTATGGATATTCTGCACAGGTTTAAAATGGATCCGCAGTCTATTCATGATATAGCGCTGCTTGTGGAAAACCACGACTACAGAGTTGATCCGAACTACACATCGGTAAAGCGAATGATGTCTAAAACAGGAGAGGAGCTTTTTGAAAAGCTTTTGCTGCTGCAAAAAGCTGATAATATGTCAAAAAATCCTAAACACTATCCTGAAAAGCGAAACAGGATAAACAGCGCTCTCGCGCTCTATAAAGAGATCATCGCGACAAAACAGCCGTATAAAATATCAGATCTCGCCGTAAACTCGTCTGATCTCTTAAAGCTCGGCTACAGACAGGGCAGGGAAATAAGCGACACGCTTAGATCACTTCTTGACGAGGTCATAATAAAGCCGGAGCTTAACACGCGCGTATATCTTATGAACCGCGCCACAGAAATGAGAAAAAGGAAACGTTTATGAGCAAATATATTGATCTTACAAAAATACTTACGCAGCTCCCCGACTTCGTTTTTGAATACATAGAAGTCGCGTACAACGGAGAAAGCGTAAATACACAGATCGGCTACAGCATAGATATAAAGACTTTTCTTATGTATCTGAAACGATTCAAATTCAAGGATATAGAAAGTCTTGAGCAGTTTGAGCCGCGCCACATGAACGAGGTCACTCTGCGTGATCTAAACGGATTTAAGGCATATCTTCAGGAATACGAAACAGAATATGTAAACGCGGCCGGCAGAACGATCAAACGCATACGTCGGAATAATGAGTACGGCATAAACAGAAAGCTGTCGGGAATACGGGGGCTTTTTCTGTTTCTGTATAAAAATGATTATATAGATCACAACATAACAGATAAGCTCGATTTCAAGAAGCTGCACCAGAAGATGAAAAAGCCGCTTACGACGCAGGACACAGTGAAGCTTATAGATGTGCTGTATAACGGCGAAAACTATTATACCGGGCGATTGAGAGCGTCTTATCTCAACAGAAAACAGCGTGATATAGCGCTTATCACGGCATACCTCGGCACAGGCTGCCGCGTAAATGAGCTGCTCGCTCTCAATGTGAACGATGTGGATTTTGAAACATCGTCATTCATAGTTACGCGCAAAGGCGGAGATCAGCAGGAGATATTTATGCCGATCCAGGTCGAAAATGAAATGGCGGCATATATGGAGGAACGCCTCGCCATGGAAAACGTCAAGGACAAAGACGCGCTTTTTATAAGCCGCAACGGCAAGCGCCTTCTTCCGCAGTCAGTCGAAAAAAATCTTAAATCTTACTGTATCACAGCCGGCATAACCGATCCCGACAAAATGCATCCACACGCTCTGAGGCGAACATTCGCGTGCAATATGATAGCGGACGGCGTAGATATAAAGATGGTTGCGGAGCTTATGGGGCATAAGAATATAGAAGTCACACACAGATATTATACACAGTACGCGTCACAGCAGAAAAAGCAGGTGATGAGAAATTTTGATATCATCGGGAAGGAGGAGTCTGATGATGACAGAAAACAATAAAATACCCGGAAAACTGACAGTATCGTCAAAAGCAGCGCGCGATCTTATAAAGCATATAACGCTGAATTTTGACGGAGTCGCATCGCTTGCGGCACCGTCAAAAAAAGATGAGCTTGCGCATATGATCCGCGGCGGACTTAACGAGGGCGGAATATATATAACAAAGACGAAAAAAGGACTTGCGGCGGATATATATATACTTATCAAATACGGAGCAGAGGCAAAGACTCTGCGCGATGCTCTCGCGTCTGAGATCCAAAGCGAGCTAAAAAAATATCTTCATATGACAATATCAAAAATAACAGTTCATGTCAGAGGAGCGGCTATTGATGGGGCTTGAAAAATCTATACAGTTTCTTAAAGGAGTCGGCGAAAAACGCGCCGCTCTTTTTGCTAAAAAGGATATTTATACTGTTGAGGATCTGCTGTATTTCTTTCCGCGTTCACACGAGGACAGGTCACAGACAAAGCCGATAGGGGAGTGCATGGACGGCGAAACGGTATGCATCACGGGCAAAATATACCGTCCTCCTCTTGACACATATGTGCGCCGCGGAATGATGGTTACGAATATGTCCGTTTTTGACGATACGGGAATGATAAATATAGTGTGGTACAACAACAAATATGTGAAAAACAATTTCAAAGAAGGGGAGAGCTACTCATTTTTTGGCAAGGTGTCGCGCTCACGTCAGGGACGGCTGCAGCTTTCCTCACCGACATACGAAAGAGCTGACGCCGGAAGATTTACCGGCAAGATCGTACCGATATATCCGCTCACAAAAAATTTATCTCAGAAAACTGTTCAGACCACAATGGAGCTTGCGCTTAAAGAGGCGGGCACAATACCGGAGTATCTGCCGGAGCATATACGGCGCAGTTACAAGCTCGCAGAAATAAACTTTGCAATGCGAAACATTCATTTTCCAAAGGATTTCGAAAGCTACAACATAGCGAGAGAGCGGTTTGTTTTTGAAGAGCTTCTCGTTTTGCAGCTCGCCTTATTTGGCAGACACGAAAAGAAAGCCGAAACAGCAGGCATTATTTTTAACGATGTAAAATGCATCCGCGATTTTTCAGAAAAGCTGCCGTTCGATCTTACGAACGCGCAGAAAAGAACGATCAACGAGATATGCCGCGACTGCATGAGCGGCGGCTGTATGAACAGGCTTATACAGGGTGATGTCGGATCAGGTAAAACGGCTGTAGCGGCGGCGGCGATATATATGGCTGTAAAAAATGGATATCAGGCGGCGATGATGGCTCCGACGGAAATACTCGCGTCACAGCATGCCGATTCGCTGAGCGTCATGTTCGCTGAGCTTGATATAAATGTCGTTCTGCTAACAGGTAGTATGCGCGCAAAAGCAAAAAGGGAAACACTCGCAAAAATTGCCGACGGAAGCGCCGATGTTGTAATAGGAACTCATGCTTTGATAGAGGAAGGAGTTATATTTAATAATCTTGGATTTGTAGTCGCTGATGAACAGCACCGTTTCGGGGTAGAACAGCGCGCAAAGCTGCAGGCAAAGGGTAATGATCCGCATATGCTTATTATGTCCGCAACACCTATACCAAGGACGCTCGCGCTTATCCTATACGGCGACCTTGACATATCGATAATAGACGAGCTGCCACCGGGCAGAAAGCCGGTAAAGACATATGCTGTAGGCGAAAATATGCGCGGCAGGATATATGATTTTGTCCATAAAAACATATCGGAGGGAATGCAGGCGTACGTCGTATGTCCTCTTGTCGCCGAAACGGAAAACAGCGATCTTGAAAACGCCGTTGAACTGTCGGAAAAGCTCGCAAGCTCATACCCAGATATAAAAGTCGGGCTTATGCACGGAAAGATGAAAGCAAAGGACAAGGACGAAATAATGACGAGCTTTGCTTCAGGTGAAACTCAGCTCCTCGTTTCAACGACCGTCATAGAAGTAGGCGTGAACGTTCCAAACTCAAACATAATGGTGATAGAAAACGCCGAGAGATTCGGTCTTTCACAGCTGCATCAGCTGCGCGGACGAGTAGGACGAGGCGGAGATCAGGCGCACTGTATCTTGATAACAGACGCGAAAAACGATATCACTAAAAAACGAATGGAAACGATGTGCATATCAAATGACGGATTTTATATAAGCGAGCAGGATCTGAAATTAAGAGGTCCGGGCGACTTTTTTGGAACGCGTCAGCACGGTCTTCCCGAAATGAAGATAGCAAATCTTTTCGAGGACAGAGATATACTGAAGCTCTCAAACGAGGCGGCGCGTCAGATCATGAATGAAGGCATCGACTCGTACCCTCTGCTGTCATCACGCTGTCAAAAGCTTCTCGCAAAGGAAATCATAATGAATTAAAAAGATGCTTTAACGAATTTTTAAGTAAATATTTCATATGATACCTATGATATTCTTTCAACTCCATAGCGCGGGCGGATATTATCCGCCCCTACGACACCAATATTTGAAATAAAGCCTAAAAATACCCGCAGCAAACGCTGCGGGTATTTCTCTAATTATTTAATTGGCGTAAGATGCCAAATCTTTTCGTTATATTCCTTTATAGTTCTATCGCTTGAGAAGAATCCTGACATTGCAGTATTCATTATCTGCTTTGCGATAAACTTCTTTCTGTCCTTATAATCTTCTGAGATCTGCTCGTGTGTCTGCATATAGCTTTCAAAGTCACGGAGAACCATATATGTGTCAGGTGTGCCGTAATCACCGAATACGAGCGTGTTGTAAAGATCCATAAACAGATTTGTGTTGCCCGGAACGATGCTTCCGTCAACAAGCTGCTCCAATGCGCGTCTTAATGCCGCGTTTGTAGCGTATATGTTCTTTACCTCGTCACTGCCTGCCATGCGTGTTCTTGCTGCAACCTCTTCACTGCGCAAACCGAAGATATATATATTATCCTCGCCTACCTGCTCATACATTTCAACGTTCGCGCCGTCCATCGTTCCGATCGTTACAGCGCCGTTAAGCATGAACTTCATGTTTCCTGTACCTGAAGCCTCTTTACCGGCTGTTGAGATCTGTTCTGAAATATCAGCTGCCGTTACGAGCTTTTCAGCTATAGAAACACCGTAGTTCTCTATAAATACTACCTTTATCTTGTTGTCGATCCTTGCATCGTTATTGATAAGCTCTCCTACTGAGTTGATAAGCTTGATTATAAGCTTAGCTCTCTTATAACCAGGAGCCGCCTTAGCGCCGAAGATATATGTCTTAGGAACATAGTTTGCAGCGTATGCCGGATCTGCAAGAAGTCTGTTGTACTCCGCGAGAATATGAAGGACATTCATCATCTGTCTCTTATATTCGTGCAGTCTCTTACACTGTATATCAAAAATAGAATCAGGATCTACCTTTATTCCGTTATGCTCAAGAATGTAATCAGCCACCATCTTCTTGTTTGCGCGCTTTATATCGTCAAACTTCTTCTGGAAAGCGGCGTCATTAGCATATTTTGCAAGCTCTGAAAGTCTGTCTGCATCCTTAAGCCAGCCTTCACCGATAGTTTCATCGATAAGCTTTGTCAAAGCCGGATTACAGTTAGCTATCCATCTTCTGAATGTTATACCATTTGTGATAGCGTGGAATCTATCCTTATCCATCATATAGTAATCATGGAATATATCCGCCTTGAGGATATCTGTATGGAGCTTTGAAACGCCGTTTACTGCGAAACAAGTAGCAAGACATGTGTTAGCCATTGAAACCTGACCGTTTGCAAGAATAGCCATCCACTCGTGCTTACCCTTATCGCCAGGATAGAACGCTTCAACCTTTTCCATAAGTCTTCTGTTCATCTCTTCAAGGATCATATAAAGTCTTGGTATGATTCTCTTGAACATATCCTGAGGCCACTTCTCAAGCGCCTCGCTCATTACTGTATGGTTTGTATAAGCGAATACCTTTGTAACTATATCCCAGGCTTCTTCCCAGCCAAGGCTCTTTTCGTCCATGAGAATACGCATCATCTCCGGAATAGCAATAGTCGGGTGAGTGTCATTAATATGGATAACTACCTTTTCAGGGAGCATATCCCAGTTGGCACCGTTTCTCATCTCAAATTCTTTTAAGATCCACTGCAATGTAGATGATACAAGGAAATACTGCTGCTGAAGTCTCAGCTGCTTACCTTCGATATGATTATCTTCCGGATACAATACATTTGAAATTACTTCCGCAAGATGCTTTTCTTCAACAACCTGTGTATAATCGCCGCGATTAAATGACTGCATATCGAACTCTGAGGCTGATTTAGCTCCCCACAGTCTGAGCTTGTTGATCACCTTTGAATCGTAGCCTACAAGCGGTACATCATAAGGAACTGCCAATACCTTTCTCTCATTTTCATACGCGATCTTCATCTGACCGTTTTCCCAATATGTGTGAACATCTCCGCCAAAGCAAACAGTTACCGCCTCTTCTGGGCGTGCAACCTCCCATGCATTTCCGTGTTCAAGCCATGTATCAGGAAGCTCAGTCTGATAACCATCAACTATCTTCTGTCTGAACAAGCCGTATTCATATCTAAGTGTACATCCATAAGCCGGCAGATCAAGCGTTGTCAGCGAGTCAATAAAACAAGCTGCAAGACGACCAAGACCACCATTACCAAGGCCTGCGTCATTTTCAAGCTCCGCAACCTCCTGGAGTGAATAACCCAGATCCTTAAGCACTACCTCGTAGTCCTCTGTCTGCATAAGATTAAGAATATTTGTGCAAAGAAGTCTACCCATCAAAAACTCAAATGAAAGATAATAGAGTTTCTTTGAACCTTCCTCCTTTACTTCCTTATGCGACACAGCCCACTTTTCCATGATCCTGTCACGTACAGTCATAGCGCACGCGGCATATACCATATGAGGTGTTGCTTCATCAAGCACCTTACCGAAATGACGGTTTATTTTGCCGATAATATCGTTTTTCAGTGCTTCCTGCTTAGCTGTAAGCTTTGCAGTTTTTACAGTTTTTGCTGCCATATTAATACTCTCCTCACTTCCACCCTATTTTTATTAGGATTGATTTTACCGGTATTGACCGGTTTTATCTATAAGGCATCGGTCATGACTTTTGACCATGTCCGATGTCTGAATATTTCTTTTGAGCATATCCCGGTATTTTATGCCGGGACACGTTCAAAAGTATATAAAACAGCGATCATCAGCTTTTTTTCTTTTTCGCTGTTTTTGACGGTGTTGCTTTTTCAAGACGCTTTACAGCGCTTGAAACTTTCTTTCTGCCTGCCGGCTTTTTCTTCGCCGTTGCTGTCTTTTTCTTTGCGTCGCTTTCTTCTTTCTTTTCTTCCTCGCCGAACGGATTCTTTACTTTCTTTACGCCCGGCTCCTTTACAGCGTCAGCTATAGCCGCGTCTGCGTCAGCTATAGCCTTTTCGATCTTCTCCGCAAAATCAGGCAGATTCTCTATTGATTTTTCCTTTAATTTAGAGTTTTTTTTTAACTCTTTAGCTGTAGGTCTTTCAAGACCTGTAAGCTCGCAATACATATCTATATACTTTTCAGCTGAAACATCCCATGAATAATCAGCTTCCATAGCGTGCTTAACAAGCTCATTCCACGCGTCCTTATTGTTATAATACAGATCCATAGCGCTCCATATACAGCCGAGCATCTCATCAGCGTTGTAGTTTGCGAATGAGAATCCTGTGCCCTCGCCTGTGTACTTGTTGTATGGAAGCACTGTATCGCGCAGACCGCCTGTTTCACGAACTATAGGAAGTGTGCCGTAATGCATTGAAATGATCTGTGAAAGACCGCAAGGCTCAAATGCTGACGGCATCAAGAATGCGTCACAGCCCGCGTATATCTTATGTGACATTTCATTTGAATAAGTTATTCTTGCCGCAAATCTGTCGGAATACTTCCATGAATAATGTCTGAACAGGTTTTCATACTGTTCCTCGCCAGTTCCAAGAACTACTATCTGGCAGCCGCCGTTGCAAAGCTCCTCGAGCTTATACGCGATAAGGTCAAAGCCCTTCTGGTCTGTAAGACGCGATACTATACCGATGACCATCTTATTCGGATCTTCCGGAAGTCCCATCTCGTGCTGCAGCGCCTGCTTACATGCAGCCTTGCCTGCTTTTACTGTTCTTATACTATATTTCTTAGCTATATATTCATCCTTTGACGGATTCCACTCATCATATGATATACCGTTTACGATACCAACAAGGTCATGACGTCTTGCTCTTAGCAGAGCGTCAAGTCCCTCACCGTAATGCGGCGTTGTTATCTCCACAGCGTATGTGTCAGAAACCGTAGTTATCTTATTAGCGTATACCATACCGCCCTTAAGAAGGTTGGCATCCTTGTAATATTCAAGCTTATCAGGTGTGAAATAATAATCCGAGATACCCATCGCATCCTTTATGCCCTTGAAATCCCATCTTCCCTGGAATTTGAGGTTATGTATAGTTATAACCGTCTTTATTCCTCTGAAGAACGGATTATCCTGGAACGTGTCAAGGAATACAGGTATAGGACCCGTCTGCCAGTCATTACAGTTTATAACGTCCGGTCTGAATCCGATAGTAGGCAGTATTGAAAGAACCGCCTTTGAGAAGAAAATAAACTTCTCACAGTCAAGGTGAATAAAGTCATACGGCTTATCACCGCTGAAATAGAATTTATTATCGATAAAATAATAAATACAGTTATTATAGTTTAATTCAAAAATACCGCAATACTGCTTACGCCAAGCCATATCTATATATATATGATCAATATAGCGCATTTGTTCTTTAAAATGCTGCGGTATACAGTTATAAAGCGGAAGAACCACTCTGGCATCAACATTCTTTTCCCTTAATGCCTGTGGGAGTGAACCGGCTACATCGCCCAAACCGCCTGTTTTCACAAACGGAGCGCATTCCGAAGCTGCAAACAATACTTTCATTTCTATTACATCCTTCCTTAAATATAGTCTTTTACTCCCATCTCGCACATTGTACTCCTTTTTCCGGGATTTGTCAATAAAACCGCGCAAATACTGGAGTTTTGACTATAACACCAACGTTTTTCCTGCTCTGTTATGTGTTTTTTCCAACAAAACACAATAGTTTAAAAGAATGTTCAAGCCGTTTCGAAACTCGGAACGGCTTGATATAAGTTATCACTATCAGATTATTGTTCCCTTTGAGATCGCGAGCGGATAGCTTTCCTGACCGATAAGCTTTCTGCCCTTTGTGATAACAACCTCTTTGTCGAATACAACGTGATTTACTTCAACACCCTCGTCTATAACGCTGTCCTGCATGATTATAGAATTCTTTACAACAGCGCCCTTGGCTACCTTTACGCCGCGTGAAAGGATAGAATTTTCAACTGTACCCTCTATAACGCAGCCGTCTGAGATAAAGCTGTTTGTACATACAGCGTCAGCGCCGTATTTTGCCGGACTCTGATCCTTTGTCTTTGTATAAATAGGACGTTCACGGTTGAACAATTCCTTACGGCATTCAGAATCGAGGAAGCTCATTGAAGCAGCGTAATATGACTTCATTGAATCGATCTTGAAGAATATACCGTCAAATTCATAGCCGAATATTCTCATGCCGCCCATCTTCTTGATTATAGCGTCCTTTACAAAATCTGTATCGCCGCGAGCTGAACACTCGTCAACAATGCTTTCAAGAAGAGCCTTTTCCATTACATACATTTCCATGCTCGCCTTGTTTGTCTTTGGATAATAAGGCTGGATCTCAACGTCTGTAACTCTTCCGTTCTCATCCATTTCCATAAGAGTATATCTTGTAAGATCGCTCTCTTCAACGCCTGTAAGATTCTTATAAACAGCTGTGATATCTGCCTGTGACTCGATATGGCTGTTTATTACAGCCTCATAATCGATATTGCATACGATGTTGCCAAGTGACAATATAACGTATGTCTGATGGCTCTTATGTATATAATCTCTTATACCTGACAAAAGATCGATATTGCCCTTTATAACGCCATAGCTCTTATGCTCAAGGTTCGGAGGCAGGATATTAAGTCCCTGGTTCTTTCTGTCAAGATCCCATGGCTTACCTGACTTTATGTGGTCCATAAGTGATGAATAGTTTGACTCTGTAGCCACACCTATGTTTACAATTCCTGCGTTTGCCATATTTGACAAAACAAAATCTATGATCCTATATCTTCCGGCGATAGGCAGCGCGCTGTTAGCACGAATATCTGTCAATGGAGCTATCTGCTCATCTCCGGTAAGAATAATACCCATTGTATCGTTTCTCATTTTTATATCATTCCTTTCAATCTATAAGCTTTAGGCGGTAACCATACTTTCTTTTACTATATCGCTGTTAGCCGGCACTTCTGCCTCGCCTGCGATAAGTACAATGCCGTGTGTGCAGTACTTTGACTTATACGGATTATCATCTGTAGCCTCGCTCACGCCTACCTTAGCGTACGCGCCTATAACAGCGTCAGAGCCTACAACTGATTTTTCTATTACCGCGCCGTCGCCTATAACAGCGCCCGGCATTATAACAGAATCCTTTACAACAGCGCCCTTACCTACAGTTACGCCGCTGAATATTACAGAGTGCTCAACTGTACCGTTGATATCGCAGCCCTCTGTTATAGTCGAATTCTTTACTATAGCGTTTTCACCCATATAGTGCGGCATAAGCGCATAATTTCTTGAATAGATTACCCACTTTCTGTCACTCAGGTCAAACTTCGGAGGATCGTCGATAAGGTCCATGTTAGCTTCCCACAATGACTGTATAGTACCAACATCCTTCCAGTATCCTTCAAATCTGTATGACATCATCTTCTGACCGTCCGCGAGCATCTTAGGAATGATGTTCTTACCAAAATCGTTTGATGACTCAGGATCTCTCTCATCATCTGTAAGATATTTCTTTAATACATCATACTTGAATATGTATATACCCATTGACGCGAGATTGCTCTTTGGCTCTGCCGGTTTTTCAGCAAATTCTGTTATCTCGCCCGATTCGTCCGTATTCATGATACCGAAACGGCTTGCTTCCTCCCACGGAACAGGCATTACCGCGATAGTAGCCGCTGCGCCTGATTCCTGATGCGCTTTGAGCATTTCGCCATAGTGCATCTTGTATATATGGTCACCTGAAAGGATAAGAACATTCTTAGGATCAAATCTTTCAAGGAAACCGAGGTTCTGATAAATAGCGTTAGCAGTACCCTTGTACCACTCGCCTGTATCTCCGCTCTGATACGGAGGCAAAACGTAAGCGCCGCCAAGTGAACGGTCGAGATCCCAAGGATTACCGTTTCCTATATATGTATTGAGTTCAAGTGGTTCATACTGTGTCAAAACACCAACAGTGTCGATCCCCGAATGAACACAGTTTGACAGTGGAAAATCTATGATTCTGTACTTTCCACCGAACGGAACAGCCGGCTTTGCAACATTCTTTGTCAAAGCGCCGAGTCTTGAACCCTGACCGCCCGCAAGTATCATAGCTACGCAATTTTTTGATACCATAATTAAATCATCTCCTACATTTTTTATAAATTATTTCTTTTTTAGTTTGCGTTTTATTATCATAGCGCTGTTTCCGTCGATCGGCACATTTAAAGTGTAGTCCATGTCGCTGAACTGCTCCGGCACAGCGTGATATACCATTTTATTTATTCTTCTCGTACCGCCGAATTCGGTAGAGTTGGAATGGAGAACAACCTCGTAATCTCCTGGATAAGGAACGCCAAGCTTGTATATCGGTCTGTCGATAGGCGTGAAGTTTGCGGCGATGACCATCATATCGTCCTTCTTCTTGCCCTTTCTTATATATGAAACGACAGAATTTTCATTATCGGCTTCGTTTATCCATCTGAAACCGTCCCAGCTCTGTTCAAGCTCCCACAGCTCCTTATTTTCGAGATACATATGATTAAGCGTCTTTATGTATTCATGAAGAGTCTTATGCTTATCGATATCAAGGACATTCCATTCAAGCTGGTCATCAAATCTCCATTCAAGGAACTGACCTATCTCGCCGCCCATGAACATGAGCTTCTTTCCAGGCATTGTCATGTAATATGTAAGAAACGTCTTGTAAGCTTCAAACTTTTCATCATACGTTCCATACATCTTATCTATAAGCGATTTCTTTCCATGCACTACCTCGTCATGCGACAAAGGCAGTATGAAATTCTCTGAATACGCGTACATCATAAGGAATGTGAGCAGAGAATGATTGTCCTTTCTGAAATACGGATCCATTGAAACGTATCTCAGCGTATCGTTCATCCAGCCCATGTTCCATTTAAAGTTAAATCCAAGACCGTCATTTTCAGGCGGCGCAGTTACAAGCGGCCATGCCGTTGACTCCTCCGCTATCATCAAAAATCCCGGTGATTCAACACACATTATCTTATTTATCTTTCTGAGCAGATCCACAGCCTCAAGATTGCCGTTTCCGCCATACTTGTTAGCTACCCACTCTCCGTCATTTCGCGAATAGTCGCGATAGAGCATTGACGATACGGCGTCTACTCTGAGCGCGTCTATATGGTATTCATCAGCCCAGAAATACGCTGATGACGCGAGGAATGATATTACCTCACCCTTCGCAAAGTCAAATACCATCGTGCCCCAGTCCTTATGCTCGCCCTCGCGCCAGTCGGCATATTCATAGCATGCCGTGCCGTCGAACATTCTAAGTCCGTGCGCGTCGCGCGGGAAGTGTGCCGGAACCCAGTCCATAATAACCGAAATCCCCGCCTTATGGCACTTATTTATAAGAGTTTTAAGCTGCTCCGGAGTTCCGTATCTTGATGTAGCCGCAAAATATCCTGTGACCTGATATCCCCATGAGCCGTCAAACGGATATTCCATAAGCGGCATGAACTCAACATGAGTATATCCCATATCCACAAGATAAGGGATAAGCTCGTCTGCCAACTCTTCATAATTGTAAAAGCTTCCATCCTCGTGTATTTTCCATGATCCCGCATGACACTCGTATATGTTCATAGGACGATGGATCGCGTCAGCCTTAGCGCGCTTTGTGTACCACGCTTTGTCACCCCATCTGAAGTTCTTTTTAGCGTAGACCTGCGACGCTGTGCCCGGTCTTAATTCACCTCTCACAGCATACGGATCAGCTCTCAGATATACAGTGTCGTCAGGCGCGGTGATCGCATATTTATAAAAATCGCCGTGCTTTACGTCAGTGAAAAATCCGCACCATATACCCGTTTCTCCAAACAGCTCAAGCTCTTTGCCGCTGCCTGTCCAGTCGTTGCTGTCGAGAGCGACCTTGACCTCTTTTGCATTAGGTGCCCAAACCGCAAAACGCCAGCCTTTTTTGCCGTCTATAGTAACAGGATGCGCGCCCAGAAATTCGTATGACCTGAAGTTATCTCCGGAATTAAACAAATATGTTTGAAAATCGCTTATTCCGAGGAATTCCTTCTTTTCCTTCATCGATTTCACCCTCTCTTTATCTAATTAAACACCCATCTCCGCAATGCGGATATGGAATTTTAAACAATTTTACATAACTGTGCCTTATCATGAACACAGAACGCTTAAAAAGAGCATTTACACCATATACCGATATGGCTGCCTTTATTCATATATCCGCTGAAATATTACAGTCCTTCGGCTGAGTTTTTTCTCAACTGATCCTATAAATAATATTCAGTTCATATAAACTATAGTGTGCAAATATGATAACAGTTCCGTTTTTTGTAAAAATGCGGCTTTTTTATATGACATTAATATGATAAATCAGTATAAACATATCATCCCGATATCGTCTGCATAGTCAATATGGCAAAAAACGACCATTAATATATACTCTCTTTGTTAATTATACCACAAACAGCTTTGTTAGTAAAGACTATAATATTCATAAAATTATTTCTTTTTTTTATATATTATACCCAAATCTGACAAAATAGTAAAATATTTTTAAACTTAATCAATTTTTCATAAAATTCTTGACATTTAGGTAAAAATATTATAAAATATATATGCTTAATATTCTTTAAAAAGTTTTCTGTAGATGCTACAGTAATCACAGTCACACCGTTTCGCCGGAAGTGCCGCATGTGATTGCTTGTATTGTCTTGAGTATCGCCGAAAAACCTGCAAGCGGCAATACTCCTCTATATACTTTTTTATGAGTTAATGGCGAACATAGAAGTTGATATAAAGCATATATAAAAAGCAATCATCACTTAGGGCGCCCTGCGAAATGTGTGTATATATATCACATATAGTTGGGGGTGTTTAAAATAACTACTGTATTGATTATCACGTCAATTTTGTTAGCTGCCATTGCAGTGCTCGGTACCGTATTGGGCTATAAAAAGGGCTTTGCGGCAGGTATTGAGCACAGAAAGCAGATCGCGGAGGCGCAATTCGGCTCCGCTGAAGAAAAAGCAAAAGCTATTGTTTCCGAGGCTGTACGGACTGCGGATTCCAAAAAGCGTGAAGCCATGCTTGAGGCTAAGGAAGAGAACCAGAAGCTGCGCCAGGAGCTGGACAAGGAGATCAAGGAGCGCAGAAACGAGATCTCGCGCCAGGAACGCAGAGTCAATCAGAAAGAGGAAACACTTGACAAAAAGACTGAAGCTCTTGAGAGAAAAGAGCAGTCGCTTAACGGTAAATTAAAATCGTTGGAAAAGAAAGAACATGAAATAACAGAAATCAAACAAAAGCAGACAGAAGAGCTTGAAAGAATTTCAGGTCTTACGCGCGAGGAAGCAAAGTCTATTCTCGTTCAGGAGATCGAAATGAGCGCAAGACATGACGCTGCTAAGATGGTTAAAGAAATTGAGCAGGAAGCAAAGGATACTGCGGAGAAAAAGGCAAAGAACATCGTTGCGATGTCTATCCAGAAGGTTGCCGCAGATCATGTTGCCGAGACTACTGTTTCTGTTGTGAATCTGCCAAGCGATGAGATGAAGGGCAGGATCATAGGCCGCGAGGGAAGAAATATCAGGACTCTTGAAACTCTTACCGGTGTAGATCTCATAATAGATGATACTCCGGAAGCTGTTATAGTTTCAAGCTTTGACCCTATCCGCCGTGAAGTCGCTAAATTAGCGCTTGAAAAGCTTATAGTTGACGGCAGGATCCATCCGGCAAGAATTGAGGAATCGGTAGAAAAATCTCGTAAAGAGGTTGAGGCTATAATTAAGCAGGAAGGTGAAAACGCCGCGTTCTCAACAGGAGTTCACGGACTGCACCCTGAGCTTATAAAACTTCTCGGTAAATTGAAATACAGAACAAGCTACGGTCAGAATGTGCTGAACCATTCCATCGAGGTATCGCACCTCGCCGGAGTTATGGCAGGAGAATTAGGCTGCGATGTTAACCTTGCGAAGCGCGCAGGTCTCCTTCACGACATAGGTAAGGCAGTTGACCATGAGGTCGAAGGCTCACATGTCACTATCGGAGCTGATATAGCTAAGAAATTCCGCGAGAACAAGGACGTTGTTCACGCGATCATGGCTCATCACGGTGATGTAGAACCTCAAACTATCGTTGCTACTCTTGTACAGGCTGCAGACGCCATTTCAGCTGCTCGCCCTGGAGCAAGAAGAGAAAATCTCGAGACTTATATTAAGCGTTTACAAAAGCTCGAGGAGATCGCAAACACCTATGAAGGTGTTGATAAATCATTCGCTATACAGGCAGGCCGCGAGATAAGGATCATGGTAAAGCCTGAGGCTGTAAATGATGACGCGATGATAATTGTCGCAAAAGAAATCGCAAAGAAGATCGAAAGTGAATTGGAATATCCGGGTCAGATAAAAGTAAGTCTTATCCGTGAAACAAGAGCTATAGATTACGCAAAATAATTCACAAAAAAATGAAAACAAGGAGCTTTTACCGTATATTTCGTATCATGAACACGGCGGCGCGATAAAGGTGCTGCTGAAGTATCATGATACGACACTTCTACCAATGATACGGTCTGCTCCTTTTTTTATATCGGACAGGAGAGAGAGTATGAAAGTATTATGCATCGGCGACGTTGTGAGCCGCACAGGACGGGATATGCTGTTTAAATACGTCGAGGATCTTAAATACAAATGCGGGATAGATCTCGTTATCGCAAACGGTGAAAATTCCAATCATGGGCGCGGTATAACGCGTTCATGTCACAGCGAGATGACGCGCGCGGGAGTAGATATATTCACGCTCGGCAACCATGCTTGGGGTGCGAAAGAGGTTATCCAGCTCATGGAGCAGGAAGGAGATGTTATCCGTCCTCTGAATTTTCCGGGCAATGTTCCGGGGAGCGGAAGCGTTATCGTATCGACGCGCTCCGGCGTAAAGGTCGGAATAATAAATCTGATAGGTCAGACAAATATGGCGCCGTGCAACTCGCCGTTTGAGGCGGCTGAAAGGGAAGTCAAAAGGATATCGGAAATTACGCCTGTGATCTTTGTTGATTTCCACGCCGAAGTGACATCTGAAAAAGTCGCGCTCGGATATTTCCTTGACGGAAGTGTTTCGGCTGTATTCGGCACGCATACGCATATACAGACGGCAGACGCAAAGATCCTTCCGAATGGAACAGGATATATAACCGATCTCGGCATGACAGGACCTGCCGACTCAGTTCTCGGCATGAACAAGAATATTATAATAAACAGATTCAGAACGGGAATGCCTCAGAAATTTGAGATTGCCACGGGCAGAGGACAGTTCTGCGGATGCGTTTTCACGGTCGACGAAAACACGGGAAAGTGCACCGAGGTAGAGAGGATCTATTTTGAAGAATAAAAAAATATGAGCTGTGATATCACTGAGTCACAGCTCATATTTTTTATTTATTTGCACTTTTTCTGAAAAATATAAATGCAAGCGAGCTTAAGAGCAGAAACATCGGATAATACAGGTTAGGGATTATATCAAAAGCCGATATCTCATTTCCGAGCGAATGCACCGCCGATATCGCGACAAGCACCTGAGCGCCGTATGGGAGAATGCCCTGGAACACACATGAGAATGTGTCGAGTATAGACGCTGTTTTTCTCGCCGATATTCCATATATCTGCGACATTTCCTTTGCGATAGGGTTCGCCATAACTATAGCTATAGTGTTGTTCGCCGTCGCAATATCCATCGCGCCTACAAGAAGTCCCATTCCGACCTGACCGCCGCGGCTGCCTTTGAATGTTTTTCTCATAAGGTTCAAAAGCGCGTCAAAACCGCCGTACTCTCTTATAAGCGCGCACATCGCAGCCACAAGCACCGCAACCATACACGTTTCAAACATACCCGAAACACCCGAACCCATATTCGCGAGCATATCCACAGGCGTTGTCTGTCCGGTCAGAAGGACTATCGCCGCTCCCGTAACTATTCCGGCTATAAGCACCACAAATACGTTTATTCCCAATATGCCTCCTACAAGCACAAGAAGATACTGGATTATATTTATAAGATCATAATCATTATCTATTACCTTAGGCGTGTCCGCCCTAAACGACAGTATGAGTATTATAATAAGCGTCACGGCGGCGGCAGGGAGAGCTATTTTGAAATTTTCCCTGAATTTATCACGCATATCGCAGCCTTGCCCGTTGCACGCCGCTATTGTTGTATCCGAAATAAACGAGAGATTATCGCCGAACATCGCGCCGCCCATTACTGACGCGACACAAAGCGGCATTCCAAAGCCTGACGCCTCCGACACCGCCACAGCTATAGGCGTTATAAGCGTTATCGTTCCGACTGACGTTCCCATCGCCGTGGAAACAAAGCATGCCACGACAAACAAAACAGCTACCGCGAACCGCGGCGGTATCACCGACAGCATGAAATACGCGACGCTCTCCGCTCCGCTTCTTCCCGTCACTCCGACAAACGCGCCGGCTGTAAGGAAAATAAGCAGCATCGTTATTATATTTTTATCAGCAAGCCCCTGAGCCATGACCTCAAGCTTCTTATCTATCTTAAGCTTCCTGTTTTGCAGACAAGCCGCAAGTATCGCAGCCATAAACGCTACAACGACAGGCACGTTATAAAATCCCATCGGTATTTTTAAAACATATTCAAATAATATCCCCAGTCCCAGATAAAGCACCAAAAAAACACCTATCGGGAGCAAAGCTATCGGATTCCCTTTTTTCATCGCAATTAAGTAACTCCTTTTGACAAATTTATTATATTATATCATATGAAATGATTTTTTTCAACAGAAAAATATTCATAATTTTGATAGCTTATG
>CALXSW010000222.1 GCA_944391255.1 uncultured Clostridia bacterium
GGTTTACAGATAAGGACTGCACAGAGTTATATGATTTCGATACTAAGATAACGAAGAATGTAACGCTGTATGCAAAATGGACAGAAGAAACCGAGCCGACACAGGAGCCAACACAGGAACCGACGCAAACAACCGAGCCTTCAAAGCCGGACGATTGGGAAAATCCGTTTACAGATGTTAATGAAAATGACTGGTTCTATGATTCAGTCAGATACGCGTCAGAAAATGGATTGTTTACGGGAGTTACAGACCAAATCTTCAACCCGAACGCGCCGGTTACAAGGGGTATGCTTGTAACAGTGCTTTGGAGAGCTGAAGATAAGCCTGAAGTCAATTATCTGATAACATTTGAAGATATTGATGAAGGCGCGTATTATGCAGAAGCTGTGCGCTGGGCAGCGAGCGAGGGTATAGTGCTGGGATATTCAGAAACAGAATTTGCTCCGAATGATAATATAACAAGGGAGCAGATCGCAGCGATAATGTACCGATATGCACAGTATAAAGGTTATGATACAAGCGTAGGAGAAAATACAAATATTCTCTCATACACTGATTATGACAATATTTCTGAATATGCGATCGGCGCAATGCAGTACGCTGCGGGCATTGGTCTGATGAAAGGAAAAACAGAATCAGAGCTGGCTCCTCAGGACAATGCTACGAGAGCGGAAACCGCGGCGATAATACAGAGATTTACAGAAGTGAACAAGTGAATATCATGATATAAGCTTGTTAAACAGAAAAAAATAACAGGGGTTTGCTCCCTCTGCGGAGCTTACCTCTGACCTTTATCAATATGGAAAAAATATAGAGATGAAGAGGCTGCTGCAAGCTCAACGAGTTTGCGGCAGCCTCTTTAGGTTAAAAAGCTATTTAAAATCTATTGCTGTAAGTCGATGCGTAATATCACAGTATCCCGCATATACCACACATCAGGTGAAGCAGGTAACAAAAAAATGGTGTATCTTCCATTTTCATAGGTATTGGCTTTTAAGAGGTCGTACAGTTTTTCGTCAGCTTGGTCACGATAAATAACAACCTGTTCTGATTCATTTTCCAGTGTCATTGAATTACCGATAAAATATATAGCCGCATTATTTAATACAGAATACTGACCGTTTTTATAATTTTTAATTATATTATATTTTTTTATTAAAGGCAATGACGGCGACAACGCAAGCAGCATCAAGAGAATCAATACTATGCTTATAACAAATTTCGTCTGGCTTTTTGAGCCCGACATGTTTCGCAATGAAGACGCTTTATTAACATCGCTGTTAGTTTTGCATTTGAACTGCACAAGGCAGAAAATGAAAAGCAGCGGCATAAAGCAAAAAACTATAATAAGCGATGTCAAATCATGCGCGTTCCAGCCTATTTCATATAGCATATTTATATCTCCTCTCATTTTTTGTGCGCGTCCGAAATCAAATCGGAATAGATAATAACTCGTGGTAAACATTATATTATAGACTGCTGTGTATAAAATCCCAAAAAAAATCGATTTTAAATTTTCTTTTTCATATACTGTTCAATGTCGTTTTTCCAGCTTTCAGATATTGGAACACTGTCTCTGAAACAGCTTACCGTTGCGCTCAGCGCTTCAAAATTTGTCCTTGTGCCTTTTGTATCTGCGCGATATTCCACGGCTCTGTCTGAACTGATGCCGAATTGTGATGCAGTTCCGATAGCGTCAATATTTGCGCCAAGGAACAGAAATTCCCATCCGTATCTTTCCTTTTGATGATTTATCATCTGATTTATCCTGTGGATGTTGAATTCACGGCTTGTGTTTTCGTATCCGTCTGTTATTATAACGACGATCGTTTTATCGGGTTTCTCACTGTCTGGCGCGAACTTGTGGCGGTAACCAGCGTGGTTAATAGTTTTGCCGATGGCGTCTAAAAGCGATGTGCAGCCGCGCGCGTAATAAATTTTGTTATTTATCGGTTTCACTTTTTTTATGTCGGCGTGATCGTGGATAAGTTCATATTTATCATCAAATAATACTGTTGTAACGACTGCTCTGCCGTTTGCTTTTTTCTGCTTTTTTAAAAGCGAATTATAACCTGCGATCGTGTCGCGTTCGAGTCCGTGCATGCTGCCGCTCCTATCCAGGATAAATATCATTTCTGTTAAATTATTGTTCTTCATAAAGAATTACCTCCTCTTTTTTTATCTTTGCTTTGATATCTTAATGATACACCAAATAAGAGGAGATGTGGTCGCTTTTTGGGCGACAAATCAAATTCCTAACAGCTGCTGCTCAAAATAGAACAGCGTTTCATTTATTTCAAATATATCGTATCGATTATTTTGAATGAAATATTCAATTATCACATCAAATTTACTGCATTCCGAGAAGGCAAAGCCTGCGCGTCTTAGAAGATCCTTTGTTTCATCAAGGTTTAGTCTTAATGAGATCGCAAGAGCTATAACTGTATGTTTTCTGGGTATATAATCTTTTTTGCGTATCTTGGAAAATAGCTTTCTGTCTATATTAGCTCTTTTGTAAACCTCTACATCTGTCATCCCTTTTTCGTCTATCATGCGAAGAAGCATCTGCGAAAAGGTTTCTATATTTCTTGAAAAAAGATTTTCAAGATTTCTTGCCGCGTCTGCTTTTGGGAATGAACTCTTTTTATACTCTGCCGCGGCTGGCAATTCGGATATATCCCCATATCTGATGTGAGCGTCCATTAAAGGAATAGAGGATTCAAGACGATTTGAGGAGCTTCTGGACTCGGGTATTATCATTGTTTCATCGATAAAGGATTTGACCTTTTGAAATAATTTCCCGCTTATCTCAAAAGATTTTTTATCGTATACAACAAGATAAATATCCATATCGTTGTTTTCGAGAAAATCTTTTATTGCCCGAGTGGCAATTTTTAATGCCTCAGCCTTAGGATATCCGTATATTCCCTAAGAGATAAGAGGGAACGCGATAGCGCTTTGTTTTTTCTCATTTTCCAGTTTTCACCGTGATCTATACTCTTTCTCTACATGACGCTCTTCATCTTTTGGGTTCTGACCGTATATAGGTCCGACTGTATGTATTATGAAACGGGCAGGGAGCGCATACCCTTTTGTTATAACAGCGCAGCCTGTGTCGCAATGCCCTATTTTATCGCATTCAGCCTGCAGCTTTTTCGCTCCGGCGGCTGCAAAAATTGCGCCGCAGACGCCGCCTCCGGCAAGCAGACGACTGTTGGCAGCGTTTACGACAGCATCAGTGTCCAGCTTTGTTATATCGTTTCGGATTATATTGAAAGGCATTAATATCACCATCTTTGCAAAATTAGTATATTGAAATTATAAGAGCGGAGAGTATAATAATATAAAAAGAAACCCGTATTACCGCGCGTCTGATCAAAAAGAAGATAATGCGCGGTGAGCGTTTTAGCTGTATTTAGATCCATTTCTGTCCGCAGCTTTTAAAATTTGTGCTTTTTATAAAATCGTGCCTGATCGATCTCTGAATTTATTGTACTTTACTTTTAAATAAATGTCAATAACTATTTAATTTTTTATGTGCAAGTCAGAAAGAAGCAATCCTCGCACCGCGCGACAACGCTGCAAGAGCGGAAACAGCCGCAATGCTGGCAAGACTGTTCAATTTGGGTAATTAAAGGCAATTTGTCCACACATCAGGGGCTGCAGCTATATTGATATGTTTAAATTTATTTTAACGGTATAAGCA
>CALXSW010000223.1 GCA_944391255.1 uncultured Clostridia bacterium
GCTATAGCCGCAAACATGAGGATCATCATAATGAACATGGTTCCGCCTGATATAATGGATACGGCGGCAGCGTCGCTTTTTCTTTTTAACCCATTAGCTGAAAGAACTATAACGGGTATGAGAGAAACAAGGTTATATCCTGAATATATATAGGAGCTTGCTATGCTTTTTACGGAGTCTGAAAAGACATGGAACTCGCGGTAGCGCAGTATATAAAGGGTGCAGCTGATTATTCCAAGTGTTATTATAACGCCTATTACGCCGTTGGCTGAAAGAACTGTTTCGCTTTTCTTTGTAAAAATGAACATACATATAACAGCTATTATAAGAGAAAACGCGCCTTTCGGAACGCCGAAGAGCATAACTCCCATATTGTCTGATGACGCGAGCATCGCTGAAAAGACGGCGACGGAGAAAAAGCCGCTAACAAAACGTATGACAGATGAAAAGGTCTGTGAGGCGGTTATATTTAGAAATTCTGTATACGATGATATCTGCCGTTTAATGCAGAGCTGAGCTATGAGAAATATAACGAGCGCAAATATGAAAGACGAAAGGGCGATACCGTAAAAGCCGCTTTTTCCATACCGCACAAAAAAACACAATATTTCCTGTCCTGACGCAAATCCGGCGCCTATAAGCGCGGCTATTAGTGAGTATGACATAATAATAATCTTTTTCATCTGAAAGCACCCCCATAAAACATATTTATGATGAGAGCGCAAAAAAAGAACACCGCGCAGGGTGTTCTCATGAAATTTATTTTCTGTTAGAATTTATTTTGCTTTTTCTATGTTAAGTATAGTTATAAGCACATCGCCGGCAGGAGAAGCGGCAACGACCTCGCTTCCTACACTCTGGTTATTGCATGCGGCGCCTATAGGAGATTCATAAGAGAGCTTGTTCTGAGCCGGATCAGCTTCAGACGCGCCCACGAGCATAAATTTCTTTTCGCCTGCCATGCCCATAGCTTCCGCTATTTCACCATGGAAGTTTACAGTAACGACCTTACCTACAGTAACGATATCGTTAGATTCGACTTCAACGACCTTGGCATATTTTAACTGATACTGTATCTGGTTTATTCTTGCCTCAACCTCAGCCTGTTCATTCTTTGCAGCGTCGTATTCGGCGTTTTCAGAAAGGTCACCAAATGAACGGGCTTCCTTGATCTTTTCAGCTACCTCTTTACGTGTGACTGTTATAAGCTGGTTCAATTCAGCTTCGAGATCAGCTTTACCTTCAACTGTTAAAATAAATTCTTTGACTTCTGCCATTTTATCAAAACCTTTCAAATTTTATTCATGGGTTTATTATACATTTTTTTTACTGAATTGTCAACTGTTTTATAGGGTAAAATAATGTAAAATAATATGAATAATTACGATAATAGGGGAAAACTGTTCCTCGAACTGTTATCAAACGGAGGGATTTTATGTATACTGAAAAATCGATAGAGCTTAAATATGATTTTTATATGAGATATGGCAGGGCGTCAGGCACGCTCTATTTTGAGAGAACAGGTATACCGTGCGCGCTGATGAGATCGGACTCGTCTGTGCTGGCTGTGGCGATGCGCTGCGGAGTGAGAGCGTATGGGCGGCAGTATGGCGATATTATAAAGATAATGAACTCAGAGAAAAACGTTTTTAATATCCATTTTGTGGAAAACGGACGCGGCGCTCAGATATTGTATAAGCAGGATATAGAGGGAATGAAAGGTATTGACGATGTGACGCGCTATACTATATCAAAGCTGATGCGAAGAATGGGCATAGGAAGAGCTGATGATGGCGGTCTTATAGCGATATGCGACAAATTCGGGAACGATGGCTGGTGTGCCTATTGCGAGGGGGGGAACATACAGCAGATACCAATGCCGATGAGTGATCATAATATGCTTGTAGTGCGCACGCAGAGGAACGGAGCGTCACGCGCCGACAAGGTTATGAGGATACAGTTTGAAAACGAGGAAAAAAAGAGGATAAGAGCAGCGGCTGAAGGACTTAAAAGGTGCAGGACTGATGTCCTTTTTGAAATGATGAATGAATCGGAGAAGAGCATTGAAAGACTGCTGTCACCGTCGAAAAAAGCGGTCATGGCAGTGAGGGCGGCGCAGTGCGCTGACGGCGTAAAGGCTGTGAGGATATGTGACGCCGGGATCGTGTGTTTTGTCGAGAGCGGCAGGACGGACAGCGCTATACACTGTATCAATGTTGAATTTGAAAAAAATATGGGATATCCGGCGAGTATAATTACAGCAAATTAATAAAAAAGTATAGACTTTATAAGCGTTTACTGTTATAATATAGAGTACAGAGTGAACATAGGAGAATGGGGAATGATAAAGAAAAGAATTAAAAGATATTTGCGGAAGAAATCCGGTTTCCGATCTCTTACAGTGTATAGGTTTGCGCGTCGGTTTATAGACGATATGAAAAGAGACTGCGTGTCGCTGTATGCCGCACAGTCCGCGTTTTTCGCGATAATATCGGCTGTGCCGTTTGTAATGCTCGTTCTGATGTGTCTGAGATATGTTTTAGATGTAAATATGACAGATATAACAGGAACGATATACAGATCTTTTCCGGCGCCTGTTTCAACGTACATGTCAAAGATATTGTCGGAGATATTCTATAAGTCGCAGTCAACCGCTATATTGTCTGTGACGGTGGTCGTGCTGCTTTGGACATCGTCACGCGGCACTATGGCTGTATACATGGGTATAAACACTATATCGGGAGACCTTAGCGGTAAGAGCTGGCTTGAGATAAGACTGAGGTCATTTTTTAACAATCTTATACTGATAGTAGTCCTTGTCGCGACTATCATAATTCTCGTGTTCGGGAATACGATATTGAAGTTTCTGGATGGGCGGCAGTTTGCTGTTATTCACTATGTGCTGAGCGCGGTGCTTAAAATGAAGTATATTCTGTTTTTTGTCCTGTTTGTCTTGGCGTTTGCGGGAGTGTATACGTATCTGCCAAAGAGAAAACTAAAATACAAAAAACAGCTGCCGGGAGCAGCCGCCACAGCGGTGGGGTGGCTTATATTTTCATATGGGTTCTCTATTTATATATCGCACTTTTCAAGATATTCATTCCTTTATGGAAGTCTGGCAGCGATAGTTATAACGATGTTCTGGCTTTATTTCTGTATATATATGCTGCTGATAGGAGCTGAGATAAACAAGCATATAGAAAATGGTTTTTTTGCGGAATTCAAAAGATCATTTGTTAAACCAAAACAATAAAAATGCAATAAGGAGGTCAAGATTTGAAGAAAAATGTGTATTTTAAGTGGGGGCTGACGGCGTTTCTCGTCATTTGCGCCACCATTTTGTTCTGGCTGCTTATGTTCGAGTATAACAGGATACTTGGCATATTCGGCAAGGTGTTTCTGATACTGCGTCCGGTGGTGATAGGCCTTGTTTTAGCGTATATACTTAATCCGCTGATGAAGCTTTACAGCCGGCTGCTCGGAAGGCTAAAGGCAAACGCCGCGCGCATGATAAGCGTGGCGATGGCTGTTATAACGGGTATAGCTATAGTGACGCTGCTTATAAACCTTGTTATACCGCAGGTCGTAGAAAGCGTTGTTTCTATCGTAAGAGATATGCCGGCGCAGCTCACAAGGGCAGCCGCGTACCTGAATAAGACGATTGAGGGCGACAGCATGACAGCTGAAGCGCTGCGCAACGCTGTTGAATACGTCCGTCAGAATCTGCCGTCATTCGCGCAGGACAAGGTAATGCCTATAGTAAATGATCTGGCTAACACGATCGTTTTGAGTGCTACAGGAGTGATAACTGTTTTCAAGGACATAATAATAGGTCTTATTATCGCGATATATCTTTTAGCAGGCAAGGAAAAGTTTTTGAAACAGATAAAATTTGTGCTTAAAACGCTCCTGCGCCGTAAAAAATACGGCGTTGTCATGGAGATAGCGTCAAAGGCAAACGAGGTGTTTTACGGTTTCATAACGGGAATGATACTCGATTCTACAATAATCGGATGTATATGCTGTGTCGTTATGATAATTCTTAACGTGCCGTATGCGGTGCTTGTCAGCGTTATAGTAGGCTGCACGAATATAATTCCGGTATTCGGTCCGTTTATAGGCGGGATACCATGCGCTATAATAATTTTGATGGAATCACCTATAAAAGCGTTGTACTTTGTTATAGCTATAATAGTTATGCAGCAGATAGACGGAAATATAATCAGTCCGAGAATACTCGGCAATTCAACAGGACTTTCAGCTTTCTGGGTAATGTTCGCAATTCTCGTGTTCGGAGGAATATTCGGATTTGTGGGAATGATAATAGGAGTTCCTACTATGTCGGTCATATATTATATAGTTGACAAATGGATAAGGAACAGGGCGAAAAAGAAGGTCAGAGAGGAGCTGCGCAGCAGCAGACTTTTAGTAAATGACAGTGATGAAGGTTAAGCTCAGGGCAAATTATTGTAAAAAGCATAAAATAGTACTTGACTTATATTGAAAAATCCTGTATAATTAATTTTAATATTATTATAACTTTATACACAAAATTGTAATATGGCGCAAAATAACAGAGTACATATTTTTGTATATACCATATTGCAAGGGGCTTTTTTTAAGGAGGAACAGCTTTTTTTTATGGATAGTGACAGTATATCGCAGATCAGTGATAATATACCGGGTATCATAGTTTTAGTGATACTGGTAATGCTTTCAAGTTATTTTTCAGCCACGGAAACGGCATTCTTTTCTATGAACAAGATAAGAATGAAAGCGATGGCGAATGAGGGAAATAAAAGGGCGGCAAAAGCACTGGAGGTTTCGGAGAACCTTGATAATCTTCTCTCAACGCTTCTCATAGGCAATAACCTTGTAAATATTGCCGCTACGGCTATAGCAACGGTTATGTTTATAGATTTTTTGGGATCAGAAATAGGTCCAACTGTTTCAACTGTGGTGATCACGATAGTAGTATTGCTGTTTGGCGAGATAACGCCTAAGAGCGTTGCAAAAAATATGCCTGAGGCATTTTCAATGTTTTCAGCACCGTACATAGCAGTGCTTATGGTTGTATTCAAACCGGTGAACTGGATCGTATCTTCATGGCAGCGACTCATATATAAGGTTATAAAGGCGCCGCAAGACAGGGGCGTTACCGAAGAGGAGCTTATCACTATGGTTGAAGAGGCACACAATGATGGTGAGATCGACAGTAACGAAAGCGCGCTGATAAGGAATGCGATAGAGTTCAATGAAAAGGAAGTTGAAGAGATATATACGAGCAGAGTCGATGTTGTGGCTATAGATGTTGACTCAACACTTGATGAGATACAAGAGGCCTTTTCAAAGGGATATTCAAGACTGCCTGTATATATAGATACGGTCGATAATATAATAGGTATACTCAATCAGAAGGATTTTGAGATGATGAAGAGCACCGGTCAGTCGATAAAGTCGGTGATGAGCGATCCTATATTTATTGTTCCGTCTATGAAGATATCGGAGCTTCTGAAGGTGCTCCAGTCAAAGAAATCGCACATGGCTATAATATTAGATGAATACGGCGGCACAGTCGGAATAGCGACGCTTGAGGATGTACTCGAGGAGCTTGTCGGCGAGATATGGGATGAGCATGACGTTGTGGTAGAGCCATTTGTGAAGATAGCTGATAATAAATACAAGGTGCGCTGCAGCGCAGACCTTGACGATATGTTCCATCTCTTTGGAATGAAGGATGAAACTGATATACCGAATGTCGGCGCATGGGTAGTTGAGGAATTCGGCAAGCTGCCGAGGATAGGCGACACGTTCGACTATGGCCCTCTCCATGTATGCGTATCAAAGCGCGATCCGCGAAGAGTCACGGAAATAATAGTTTCAAAGAGTGAACCTGCCGCGGAGGAAGCGGAGGACGAAAAGGACGAGTGATCCTGATTTAAATTTAGAAGTGAACAGGCTGAAAACCAACAAGGCTTTCAGCCTGTTTTTTGCGCCTGAGAGAACCGCCATTATTGTTATATATTAACAAATTAACTCTTTTATTATTTTTTCGTATAAAGTGTGTAAAAAAGATGATGTATTTATATATGATTTTGTAATATAATTATGCTATCATATTATAATTATTAAGAACAGGAGGTAAAGTTCTATGAAAATGAGGAAACTTATAGCATCGATATCAGCAGTATCAATGTTGGGTTCGATGCTGGGTTCTATGTCGTTTTCAGTTCAGGCAAAGACCGGGAACGTGTATGAAGATGTTATATCGATAGGGTCTTTCACAGCGGATAACATCGGCGCATTCTCTTTCCTGAGCGAAGACGCAGAGAAAACAAACACAGTTGAAGCAAGCTGGGATCACTATCTCACGCTTGCAGACAAATGTGTTGCAGGCGATGGATTCACAATGGATCTGGGCGATTCAGTAAGTGAGGGTGACACGCTTAGTGTGTCGTTTGAATTTACTAATGGGCAGGGATCAACATCGTATGCATTAGCACTCGGCTCATCTGACGGAGCGCTTAACCAGCAGACGGAGGCTGTTATAGGCAATCACAACGGTGATAATCCGATGTCGGTGACTTTTTCGAGTGATCCGTTTACGGTAGCAGAAGTGCCTGCTGATGGTTATCAGCTTACTTTTGCTATAACAGGTAATACAGGAACAGGACTTTCAGCGCCGATGATAAAAAATCTAAGCGTATCAAAGCAGATCACAATGGATAATTCAGTAAGCTCTGTAGATGATACGTTTAGCGCTTTAGACTCAGTACCGGAATATTACAGACTTAAGTACAGCGGCACAGCTGATGTGTCTTTAGCTTTGAATGACGGCGGATGCCTTACCATAGATCCATATTGGGCAGGCGGAGGCGTGGCTAATAACATGTCTAATGGTGATGGTATATATGTTGATATGTTTGAGGCTGTTGCCGGAACGAAGATGAACATAGAGTACTCATTCACAAATGAAAATGGTGCCACATATCAGGCTGTAAAGGCTTATACGGTGGCTGACGGAGAAATGCAGGAAATAGGCGAATCAAATGCTGTTACAAAGACAACAGCACCGGGAACATTCAGCGGTGAATTCGTTGTACCGGAGTTTGATGAATCGTTTAGCGTATTCCTTGCAACAGAGGCATACAGTGATGCTGATAAGACTGCGGCAAAGGATTCTTCTTCACCTGCA